>JAJXVA010000002.1 GCA_021782435.1 Pseudomonadota bacterium | reverse complement strand
GGTTTCCGCGCTTTATCTCCTGCAGGGCAAATACCGCGCAGTCGCCCGCCGCTCCATGATCGTCGCCTCCGCCTTCGGCCTCGCCGCCTCGCTGTCGGTCGTCGTGCTCGGCGACGAATCGGGCTACACCCTGACCGACAACCAGAAAATGAAGCTCGCCGCGATCGAGGCGGAATGGCACACCGAGCCCGCGCCCGCCGGCATCACCCTGTTCGGCATCCCCGACATGAAAGCCCACACCACCCGCTACGATGTGGAATTCCCCTGGGTGCTCGGCCTCATCGCCACCCGCAGCATCAGCCGTCCGGTCGAGGGCATCTCGGAAATGGTCCTGAAGGAACAGGAAAACTTCCAATCCGGTCTGCAAGACTATGTCGCGCTCCAGGACCTGAAAAAAGACCCCGCCAATCTCGCCGAGCGCGCCATCTTCGCCGCCCACCAGCACGACATGGGCTACGCGCTGCTGCTCAAAAAATACGTGTCCGACCCCATCCGCGCGACCCCGGCCCAGATCCAGCAGGCCGCGTGGCATACCGTGCCCAACGTGCCCTTCATGTTCTTCGCCTTCCGGGTCATGGCCGGGCTCGGCTTCTTCTTTATCTTCCTGTTCGCCACCGCCTTTACTCTGGTCACGCTGCGCCGCTTCGACCAGCGCTGGTTCCTGTGGCTCGCGGTCATCGCCCTGCCGCTGCCATGGGTCGCCACCGAACTCGGCTGGCTGGTCGCCGAACTTGGCCGCCAGCCCTGGGTGATAGAGGGCGTGCTGCCGACCTTCCTGGCCCCCTCCTCGCTGCATGTCTGGCAGCTTTGGGCCACCATCGCCGGCTTCACCCTGCTCTATGGCACGCTCGCGGTGATCGAATTCCGGCTCATCCTGCGCGCCATCGCGCGTGGCCCCTACGCCCTGCACGACCCCGAGGCGCCATCACCGGGCATACCCACGCCAATTCCCGCCACAGCGTGAAGGAAACGCCAACATGCCCGGCTATGTCACGCTCCGCGTCATCTGGTGGGGTCTGCTCGGCGCGCTGCTGATCGGCTTCGCGCTCACCGATGGCTGGGATCTCGGGGCCTGCGCCCTGCTGCCCTTCATCGCCCGCACCGATGGCGAACGCCGCCTGACCATCAACACCATCGCGCCCACCTGGGAAGGCAACCAGGTCTGGTTCATCCTCGGCGGCGGCGCCATTTTCGCCGCCTGGCCCTTCGTCTACGCGGTCAGCTTCTCGGGTTTCTACCTCGCCATGTTCGCGGTGCTCGCCGCCCTCATCCTGCGCCCGGTCGGCTTCAAATACCGCTCCAAACGCCCCGATCCCGCCTGGCGCGCGCGCTGGGACTGGGCTCTGTTCATCGGCGGCTTCGTGCCCAGCCTGGTGTTCGGGGTTGCCGTCGGCAACGTATTGGCCGGCATCCCCTTCCGCCTCGACAGCGATCTCCGCATTTTCTACGAAGGTAATTTCTTCGGCCTGTTCCGCCCCTTCGCCCTGCTCTGCGGCCTGCTCTCGGTCACCATGCTGGCCATGCACGGAGCCGCTTTCGTCACCACCAAGGTCGAGCCCGGCCCGGTGCACGAACGCGCCCGCGCCTTCGGCCGCATCGCCGCCCCGGCCACGATGGCATTATTCGCTATTGGGGGTATTTTTATCGCCTTCGGCCATATCGGTTACGCCATGGTCAACCTGGTCGATCCCGCGGGCCCGTCCAATCCGCTTCGCGCCACCGTGCATCCGGCGCCGGGCGCGTGGCTGCATAATTACTGGCTCTATCCCTGGAACGCGCTGGCGCCGCTGCTCGGCTTCGCGGGCGCCGCCATCGCCCGGTTCGGCTTCACGCAGAGGGCCGACGGGCTCACCCTCGCCGGTTCCGCCGCCTCGGTATTCGGCATCATCACCACCGTCGGCGTCTCGATGTTTCCATTCATCCTGCCCTCCAGCATCGACCCCCATGCCAGCCTGTTGGTCTGGAATGCCTCCTCCAGCCGCGGCACGCTGTTCACCATGCTGATCGTCACCGCGATATTCCTGCCGCTGGTGGTCCTCTACACCGGCTGGGCCTATCGCGTCATGTTCGGCCGCCTGACCCAGGCCGAAATCACTCCGAACTCCGACTTCTACTGAAGGATCCCGGCATCATGTGGTACTTCACCTGGGTTCTCGGCCTTGGCCTGGCCATCGGGTTCGGCATCCTCAACGGCATGTGGCACGAATTCGAACTGCCGGACGACAGTCCGACCGACCCGCCCGGCTGACGGAAAATTCCGGCCGGCCTTGCGCTGCATCAAGGCCGGCCCCGCCGCCGCGTCGTCATGTCCGCCGTTGTCACCTCGCAAAGGCGCCTCGCATGACCGCCCATCCCCTGGCCCGTCCAACCACCGCCCCCGAAGCCGGTCCCGCGCCGATACGCGCCGCCGATACCGCGCACCTGCGCGACGCCGATACCGCGCACCTGCGCGACGCCGATACCGCGCACCTGCGCGACGCCAATACCGCGCACCTGCGCGACGCCATCCAACACGCCGCGTGTGGCCTCGTGCCCTATCGCCACGCCGTGCTCCAGAACGTGCTGCCCGCGCGCCTCGCCGCCGATCTGCGCGCCCTCGCCTATGCCCCCTCCCCGCCCGATGGCAGCGGCACCCGCGCCGGCGCCAACGCCAGCCGCATTTTCGGCAATCCCGAGGCCCAGGCCAGCCACCGCGCCTGGGCGTGCCTGGCCGCCATGTTCCAGAACCCCGAAATCGGCGCCGCCCTGGCCGCGCTCAGCGGCGCGACGCTTTCGGGGTCCTTCCTGCGCATCGAATATTGCCTCGATACCGAGGGGTTCTGGCTCGAACCCCACACCGATATCGGCGACAAGCTGTTCACCCTTGTCCTGTCCCTCTCCGATCAACCCGGGGCCGAGGCCTGGGGCACCGATATCCTGTATCCCGATGGCCGGCTCGCCACCCGTATCCAGGCCCGGCCCAACAGCGCGCTGGTATTCGCGCCCGCCCCCGACACCTGGCACGGCTTCGCCCGCCGTCCCATCCACGGCATCCGCCGCACCCTCATCGTCAACTACGTCCGCCCCGTCTGGCGCGCCCGCCACGAACTCTGCTTTCCCGACCAGCCGCTCACGATCACCGCATCCGCGCGTACCTGAGCGGGCATAATCTTTCCTTGCCCTGGCTTTCCCCCTAGGCTCGGTGCATGCAGCCCGCGCCGCTCGACGACGACGACGAGGAAAACCCCTCTCCGGTCGTCCCGTCCTCACGGCCACGGCTGCTCCGCCTGCTCGGTCCCGGCCTCGTCACCGGCGCCTCCGACGACGACCCCAGCGGCATCGCCACCTATTCCCAAGCCGGCGCGCAATTCGGCTACGCCGTCGGTTGGACCATGTTCGTCTGCTACCCGCTCATGGTCGCCATCCAGATGGTCAGTGCCGAAATCGGCCGCGTCACCGGCCATGGCATCGCCGGCGTGCTGCGTCAGCACTATCCGCGCTGGCTGCTGTCCTCGGTCGTGCTCCTGCTGGTCTTCGCCAACACCATCAATCTCGGGGCCGATATCGGCGCCATGGCCGATGCCACCGCGCTGCTGCTGCCCGGCCCGCGCCCGATCTGGGTGCTGATCTTCGCGAGTTTCTGCATCAGCATGCAATTATTCCTGCAATACACCCGCTATATCGCGGTGCTGAAATGGCTCACGCTCGCCCTGTTCGCCTATGTCATTTCCGCGGCCGTGGTCCGGGTCGATTGGCCAACGGCGCTGTGGCACATGGTCTGGCCCGGCTCCGGCTGGTCACGCCAGGGCATGGAAATGATGGTCGCCATCTTCGGCACCACCATCAGCCCCTATTGTTTCTTCTGGCAGGCCGCCGAGGAAGTCGAGGACATCCACGCCCATGCCCGGCGCATCGAACTCATCGACGCGCCAAGCCAGGCCCCGGCCGCGCTGCGCCGGATCGAGCTCGACACCCTCGTCGGCATGGCGTTTTCCAACATCGTCTCGCTCGCCATCATGCTCACTACCGCGGCAACCCTCGGCGCGCACGGCATCACCGATATCCAGACCTCGGCCCAGGCGGCACGGGCGCTGCGTCCCCTCGCCGGTCATTTCGCCGCCACCCTCTTCACCCTCGGCATCGTCGGCACCGGTCTGCTCGCGGTGCCGGTCCTGGCCGGCTCCGCCGCCTATGCCATCGGCGAGGCGCGCCAGTGGCCCGCCGGGCTCGGCCGCCGGCCCAAGGAAGCCCAGGCCTTCTATGCCACCATCACCATGGCGACCCTGATCGGCATGCTCATCAATTTCACGCCCATCAACCCCATCCGCGCCCTCGTGTTCAGCGCCGTCATCAACGGGGTCGTCGCCGTGCCGCTCATGGCCATCATGATGCGCATCGTCGCCCGCGCCGATATCATGGGTCCGTTCGTCGTCCGCGGCCCGCTGCGCTTCCTCGGCTGGCTCGCGACCGCGGTGATGGGTTTGGTCGCTCTGGGCATGTTCCTGGCCTGAGCGTTGGCACGCTGGCCATGGCCACCGGTTTCTCCAGCACCACCCCATCCACCCCGTGCCCCGCCAGCTGGAACAAGCCCAACTCCGCCGCGTGCCCCGCCACCACGCTGCGCACCATCGTGCACCCCGTCTCCGCCGCCTTCACCTCGAGCGCCGCCAGCAGGGCGGCCAGCACCTCGGTCTCGCCCACCAGGCTCGGCGCAATGAAATGCTCCGCCGTCAGCACCGGCGTATCCGCCAGCGTCCGGTCCTGCCGGTAATACACGCTGCCACACGGGAAAGCGCTCCCCGCGCGCCGTGCCACCAGCACCCCGCTGATCGGCTTGTGGCCGGGTCGTAGAACCCGCCGCGCAAAGCGCAGCCACTGCGCCAGCACCAGTTCCGGCATCGCGGCCCGCATCAGCGGAAACACCGTGCGCAGGGTCGCCTTCGACAAAGGCTCAACCGTCACCGGTATCATGCGCACCTCGCTGCCTCGGGCTCATGGCGCACGGTACGCGCAAGTCAGGCATTGATACCGATCAACCCAGCCCATACCCGCGCGGGAAAACTCGCTTTTCCCCGCCGGATCGCCTAGGCTCCGCCCCGGTCATCTGCTGGCAGGAGTGACCTTCATGAACTTCGCCCAAGTGCGGCCCGTCGTCCTCACGGAGGACCACACGCATTCCGCCTGCGACGATTGCGGCGCGCGCACCATCAGCGTCTGCAGCGCGATCGAGGATCGGGATCTCGCGCAACTCTCGGCCATCGCCGTCCATCGCACCCTCGAAAAATCCCGTGTCTTCATCGAGGAGGGAGAGGCCGCGAGTGATTTCTTCAACATCACCGCCGGCACCGTGAAGCTGTTCAAGCTGCTGCCCGACGGTCGCCAGCAGATCACCGGCTTCGCCGGCCCCGGCCATTTCCTCGGCCTCGCCGTCGCCGATACCTATGCGTTTTCCGCCGAAACGATCGAGCCCGTCCGCCTCTGCCGATTTTCCCGCCCCAGGCTGCGCGCCCTCATGCATGATTTCCCGGCACTCGAAACCCGGCTGCTGCAAACCGCCTGCAACGAACTCGCCACCGCCCAGGAGCAGATGCTGCTGCTCGGCCGCAAAACCGCGCGCGAGCGCGTCGCCAGTTTTCTGCTCAGCCGCGCCGACGCCGCCCATCCCTGCGGCCACCCGCAAACCGAACTCCGCCTGCCCATGACCCGCGGCGAGATCGCGGATTATCTCGGCCTCACCATCGAAACCGTCAGCCGCGTCCTCTCCCGCTTCCACGCCGATGGCCAGATCACCCGCATCGCCACCGACCGCATCCGCCTCACCAACCGCGCATGGCTCGAAAATCTCGCCGCCGGCAATCTTACCGGCGCATAGTCTCTCCACGCGGCGTCATGGTTTTTTGAAAATCCCCACGCGCCACGCGCCAGTTCTGGCGCATCTCGCTTGAAAACCAGCGCCCCAGCCCGCGCCTTCCCCAGTGCCCGGCACCGCGAGGCGGCGCCGTTGGCGTCTCACGGTACCGGGTAATAGAGCGCCGTCATCGAATCCAGCGTCACCAGCTTGTCCTCGACCTCACGCACACCCGGCGTGTTCTGCGCCGCCACCCGCAACGCGGCCCGCATCCGGTCATCGAAAATCGTGCCGTCCAGCGTCACTTTGCCGTCATGCACGACGATGCTGATATTGTCCGCCGCCAGCCAGTTTCCGTGTTTGATTTCCGCCCGCACCTGGTCGGCAATCGCCTTGTCATCGCCCGGGGCCGGCGTCACCGCTTCCTCCGCCAGGCGGCGCATCACCACCCGCAGCAGATCCGACCGGCTGACGATGCCGACCAATTTGTGCCGCTCCACAATCGGCACCCGCCGCACCTTGTGCGCCTCCATGATGCCCACCACCCGGTCCAACCCGTCCTCGGGCCCGGCACTGAACACTTTATGCGTCATCAAATCGCCCACCACACGGCTATGCGCATGCACATAATCGGCGGCAGTCTTTCCCGGCCCCAGTAAAAACGCGGCGAAGCGCGAGGTATGCCGGCTCTCGGTCCCCGCCTCGGCCCGGTGCAGCAAATCGCCCTCGGTCAGCATCCCCACCAGGTCGCCCGCCTCGTTCACCACCGGCAATCCGCTCACCCGGTAATCGAGCATCGTCCGCACCGCATCCATCAGCGTCATGGTCGGCGTCGCGGTCATCACGGCCCGGGTCATCACATCGGCGGCACGCATCGTTCCCCCTCCCTCGGTATCTCGCCCGAAACTCGCAGCCCTGTCGCGGGCGCGCCTTGATCCAACGCAAGCCCGGCCCGCCTCGGGCAGGGCACGAGCGACCAAGGATGCGGCGTTTCGGTGGAAAAGTCGCGCAAAAAACTCTGGCTTGCGGGCGTTTGCGGCCGCCGGCGTCGCGCCGGCGGCCTGGCCGAGCCTGCCCCGGGATATCAGCCGTGGCTGAACTGCGCCGCCTCGGTGCTGTGCGCCAGCGCCGTCGTGCTCGATTGCCCGCCCCCGCACGCGGTCGCCACCGCGTCGAACCAGCCCGTGCCCACCTCGCGCTGGTGGCGGGTCGCGGTATAGCCCTCACTCTCGGCGGCAAATTCCGCCTGCTGCAATTCGGAATAGGCGGCCATGCCGCGGTCGCGATAATCGGCCGCCAGCTTGAACATCGACAAATTCAGCGCGTGGAACCCAGCCAACGTCACGAACTGATACTTGTAGCCCATCGCCCCGATCGCGCGCTGGAATTCAGCAATCCTGGCCTCGCTCAGCTTCTGTTTCCAATTGAAGCTGGGCGAGCAATTATAGGCCAGCAATTTTCCCGGAAACTGCTTGTGGATGGCGGTCGCGAATCTCTCCGCATCCTCGAGATTGGGGTCCGACGTCTCCCACCACAGCAAATCCGCATAGGGCGCATAGGCCAGGCCGCGCGCGATGCAGTATTCCTTGCCCACACCGGGCTTGATCCGAAAAAACCCTTCCGGCGTGCGTTCACCGCTCAGGAACGGCCGGTCGCGCTCGTCTATGTCGCTGGTCAGCAACTGCGCGCTCTCCGCATCGGTGCGGCACAACAGCACCGTCGGCACGCCCTCGATGTCCGCGGCCAGCCGCGCCGCGTTCAGGGTGCGGATATGCTGGCTGATCGGCACCAGCACTTTACCGCCCAGATGCCCGCATTTCTTCTCGCTCGCCAGCTGATCCTCGAAATGCACGCCCGCGGCACCCGCCTCGATCATCGCGCGCATCAACTCGAACGCGTTCAGCGCCCCGCCAAACCCCGCTTCCGCGTCGGCAATGATCGGCGCCATCCAATACGAGTCGTCGCCCTTGCCCTCCATTCGGGCAATCTGGTCGCAGCGCCGCAGCGCGTTGTTGATCCGCCGCACCACCATCGGCACCGAATTCGCCGGATAAAGCGATTGGTCGGGGTACATATCCCCGGCCAAATTCGCATCCGCCGCCACCTGCCAGCCCGAAAGGTATATCGCCTTCAGCCCGGCTTTCACCTGCTGCATCGCCTGGTTGCCGGTCAGCGCCCCCAGCGTGTTGATGTAGGGTTCGGTGTTCAGCAAATGCCACAGCCGCTTCGCCCCCATCTCGGCCAGCGTGTGCCGCACCCGGAAACTGCCGGAAAGCCTTTCCACATCGGCCGGCGTATAATCGCGGCGAATGCCCTGAAAGCGGTTCGGATCGGATTCGATATGCAATGCAACCTCCTGCACGAGGCCTGAGCGGCCAGTATCGCATCTAGCCAGTTTCCGGGCTCGGCGCGCGCCGCATGTTGCATTGCACACCGGAATGATGTGAACCCTTTGCAGAGCCCGCGCCGTTTTGTGTGAAAGGTGTGAAATCCCCCATGGCACGCGCCTTCCTCGGCCGCTCCATCCGTCGCCTGCGCACCGAACGCGGCCTCACCCAGTCCGTGCTCGCGGCCAGGCTCGGCATCTCCCCCTCCTACCTCAACCTCATCGAGCACGACGGCCGCCCCGTCACCGCCTCGCTGCTGATCAAACTCAGCCGCCTGTTCGATGTCGGCATCGACGATCTCGCCGGCGAGGACGATGCCAACGCCATCCTCGCTCTGCGGGAAGCCCTGACCGACCCCGAACTCGGCACCGGCCAGGTCTCGGATGCCGGTCTTACCGCCATCGCCGAACATCATGACGCGACGCGCGCCATTCTCGCCCTCTCCCGCGCCCTGGTCGCCGCGCGCGACGAGGCCTCCGGCATGCGCCTGCCGTCAGGCCGCCAGATCCGCCTCCCCTGGGAGGAGGCCCGCGCCACCTTCCGCGACCACAGCAACCACTACCCCAGCCTCGAACAGGCGGCCGAAACCGTCCGCCAGCATCTCGGCCGCGGCGTCACCATCCCCCCCGCCGACATGCCCGAGGCCATGGTCGAAACCCTGCGCGCCGATCACGGCACCCTCGTCCGCGTCCTCCCGCTCGAAGGCGTTTTCCGTCACTACGACCCGACCTCCCGGATCCTCACCCTGTCCGACCTGCTCAAGCGTGAAAGCCGCTATTTCCAGCTCGCCGTGCAACTCATGCTGCTCCGCGCCCGCGATGTGCTCGAGGCCCTGATCGCCGAAATCGACCCCACCACCCCCGAAGCCGCCGGCCTGATCCGCCTCGGCCTCGTCAATTACGCCGCCGCCGCCCTGCTCATGCCCTACGATCCCTTTCTGGCCGAGGCACGCGCCCTCCGCCACGATGTCGACATCCTCGCCGCCCGCTTCTCGGTCAGCTTCGAACAGGCCGCCCACCGCCTCTCCAGCCTGCAAGCCCCTGGCAATCGCGGCATTCCGTTCTTTTTCGTGCGCACCGATGCCGCCGGCAACATGACCAAAATCTTCGCCAATGCCGGCTTTCCCTTCAGCCAGCGCAGCGCCTCCTGCCCGCTCTGGGTTGCCAACACCGCCTTTGCCAGCGCCGATCAAATCACCCCGCAAATCGCCATTCTGCCCGGCGGCGCCCGCTTCCTGTGCTTCGCCCGCACCCTTCTCGGCCCCACCACAGGCTGGGGCGAACCGCCACCCCGACACACCATCACACTCGGCTGCGAAATCGACCACGCCGCCGATATCGTCTACGCCGACGCCCTCAATCTCGACCACGCCACCACCCGCGTCGGCCCCGGCTGCCGCCTGTGTGATTGGCTCGACTGCCGCAGCCGCGCCTTCCCGCCCCTGCACCACCGGCTCGAACTCGACATCAACCAGCGCCTCGCCTCCCCCCTATTCCCCACCCAACCCACAAACCCCAAAAAATAGCCCATCAACCACGTTCTTTTTGTGAACAAAAAAACGTCACCTATCCGCTTTCACACCCCCCAGAACCACCCCGTCATTGCGAGGCGCCCTTAGGCGCCGCAGCAATCCAGGGGCCACACCCGCCACACGTCACCCCAGAAAAACCAGGCAAAGCGCGTTCTTTTTGTGAACAAAAAGAACCAAAAAAACTCTATCTATGGAAATCAATCGACATGCCGGTCCGGCAGGTGCCGATGGTGGGGAATACCGGCAGATTCATGGTCATCCGCCATCGCCAGACGTCATCGCGGAATCTTCAGCCATAGAACGGGCCACCGGATATTTTTTTCGTGGTAAAGTTCCTCTCTTGTTCTAAGGTGCGTCATGGCCGACTCGACGCAAATCGAATGGACGGACTCGACCTGGAACCCGGTTACGGGCTGCTCCAAGATCACGGCAGGCTGCGACTTCTGCTACGCAGAGCGGTTTTCCGAGCGATTCCGCGGCGTCGAGGGGCATCCGTCATGCTGCGCGAGACCAACGTCAAGGACATATGCGTGGAATTAGCCACCAGCGGCAAGGTCGAGAACACCTGGGGTAAGCACCCGCGCAAACACAACGACCAGACAATCATCAAATTGGCGTCCGACCAGAGTCTGTCAGGTCTGAACTGAAGCGTATCGGGCAAGGCGAAAGTATGCGGTGCATTCGTCTGCGATGAACGCGGAGAACCAGTCGCCAATCCTTCGCCATGTGGCCTCGCTTGATCCCTCGTCGGCTTTGCGGCGCAGCGTCTTCAGCTTGGCAAACACCATCTCAATCGGGTTCAGGTCGGGGCTGCAGGCGGGGAGGAAGAACAGCTTTGCACCGACGCTGCGGATCGCATGGCGTGCCGGCGTGCCTTTATGGCTGCCGAGATCGTCGGCGATGACGATATCTCTGGGCTGCGGGTCGGGACGCGGAACTGGCCGACCCAGGCGGTGAACGACATCCCATTGATCGGCCCGTCGATGACGCAGGGTGCCACGATGCGGTCGCGCCGCAGCCCGGCCAGGAAGGTCAGCATCTTCCCGTGTCCACACGGCACCATGGCCATCCGCGGCGCGCGGCTTGGGCTCCAGCCGCGCGTGCGGATCATGTTGGCGTGACCCATGTCTCATCGACGAAGACCAGGCGGGCGGGATCAAACCGGTGTTGATGGGCTCGCCAGGGAAACCCAGATCAGATCCAAAGCACGACTGACAGAGTACGGGGAACGCTAACGGGGCACCCAGTGGTTCCGCGCGACGTTCCGCTCAGAGCGGTCGCGGTGTTCCGTCCTCAGGCGGCGCGCAGCGCGCTGCCGGCCTGGTCTATGCCACGCTCTATAAGCCCGGCATCCACATCCTCGGTCACGGTCCTGGCCAGCACCCGGGCCACGCTCTCCCCGGCCAGCGTGATCGCGGTGTGGCGCAACTCGGTCACCACCGCCTGTTCCGCCGCGGCAATCCGGTCCAGTGCCATGCGCTCGCGCCGCTGCGCCGCCGCCTCCGCCTCCGCCGCCATCTGCGTCGCCAGCCGCGCCGCCTCGGCATGGGCACGGCTCAGCAGCTCCGCCGCCGCCGCCACCGCCGCCTGCTGGCGTGCCGTCGCATCAGCCAGCATCGCCTCTGCCTCGGCCCGCAACTGCGCCGCCTCATCCAACTGGGCACGAATCGCCGCAATCCGCCCATCCAGCAGGTTCGTCACGACCTTCCACAACCGCCCGCCGAACAGCGCCACGAACAGAAAAAACGCAACGGTGACCCAGAACACGCCGTGCGTCAGCATCGGCAGGTCGTGCAGTGTCGTGACCATCGGCGCGTCCCCCCTCAGCCCTGCCCGCGTGCCACAGCCGCCGCCACCTCGGCGGCAATCGCGGCCCGGTCGGCGTCGCGCCCGGTCAGGCGTTCGGCCATTGCGGCCGCCACGTCGGTCGCCACGTCGCGTAAACTCTGCATCGCCCGCGCCCGCGCCTCGGCGATCGCGGCCTCGGCCGCCGCCAGCTTCGCGGCCAGCGCCGCGTTCTGCGCCTCCGCCAGGCGGGCCGCCTGTTGCTTGGCGGCTTCCACCGCGCCGGCAATCTCGGCCTGCGCCTGCGCGTCAGCGGCACGGGCCGCGTCCGCCACCGCCCGCGCCTTGGCATCCGCCACATCCTTCGCGGCCCGCGCCCCGTCCAGGTCGCTCGCAATCCGGCTCGCGCGGTCACGCAGCACGCTGCCCACCTGCGGCAGTGCCCAGGTGCTCAACAGCCCGTACATCGCCACGAAAATCACCGCCAGCCAAACCACCTGGCTCAGCGTCAGCGGGTTCGCGAAATCCAGTTGCGGCATGCCGCCCTCAGCCGCCATCGCCGGCCGAGCGGCGATGGCAACCAGTAGCGGCAACGCGGCGGTCAGGCGGCGCATCGGCCGGTATCCGTCCGCTCAGGCAAACAGAATGAGGAACGCGATCAGCAGCGCGAACAGCGCCACCGCCTCCGTCAGCGCGAAACCAAGAATGCCGAGGCCGAACACCTGGTCGCGGGCCGACGGATTGCGCGCCACACTCGACACCAGCGAGGAGAATATGTTGCCAATCCCGATGCCCACGCCCGCAAGCGCAATCACGGCGATACCGGCCCCGATGGCCTTGGCGGCAGCTACGTCCATGGTTTTTAGCCCCTGTGTCTCAGAACAAATCGTGGTTGAAGGAAAGGTCTAGTGTAGATGCACGGCGTCGTGCAGGTAGATGCAGGTCAGGATCGCAAACACATAGGCCTGCAGAAACGCGACCAGCAATTCGAACCCCATCAGAAGTATATTGATCGCCAATGGTCCGATCGCGGCGAAATAGCCCAGCGTCCCCAGCCCCGCCACCAGCATCACCATGAAGCTCGCGAACACCTCGAACATCACATGGCCGGCGACCATGTTCGCGAAAAGTCGGATCGACAGGCTGACCGGCCGGGACAGGTAGCTGATGATCTCCACTGGAATGATCAGCGGTGCCAGCAGTTTGGGCGCCCCCGACGGCCAGAAGTAGCTGAAGAAATGCAGCCCGTGGGTTATCAGCCCGACCAGTGTCACCAGCACGATCACCGCCACCGCCAGCGCCGCCGTCACCGCGATATGGCTCGTATAGGTGAAAAAATACGGGAACAGCCCCAGCAGGTTGCCCATCAGCACGAAAAAGAACAGGGTGAACACGAACGGAAAGAACTTCCGCCCCTCGGCCCCGATCGTGTCGACACACATATCCATGATGAACGAGTAGGCGAGCTCCGCCGCCGCCTGCAGCCGCCCGGGCACCACCGCCCGCGGCCGCGCGCCCAGCACCATCAGCGCCAGGGTCAGCAGGGCACCCCCCGCCATCACCTCGTTCGCGTTGGTGAACGCCAGCAGGCCGGCATGCCCCATCGGGGCCGCCAGACGGAACTGTCCCAGTGCGTCAATGCTCGGCGCCGCCAAATTCGTACTCTCCACTTGGGGTTCCCGCCGGAACCTCAGCCCTTGCCCGGCCCCATCACGCGCCAGACATTCAAAATGCCCGCCGCCCCGCCGAGCGGCATGAACACGATCATGAACAGCGGCGCCGTATGGCAGAACCAATCCAGCGCCCAGCCCAGCAACGCACCAATGGCCACCGCCGCCACCAGCTCTGTGCCGACGCGCGCGCCCATGCCCCAGGCCGAACCTGGCCCGGCGCCTGGCTTGCCCGGCTCACCCTCCAGCCCCTGCCGCGCCCGGGCCGAGCGTAACCGGTGCTCGAACAGAAAATCGTTGCCCTGTCGCGTCATCGCGCGGCTTGCTACCGGCGGCTTGGCCGCAGTGTCAAGGAACCCTTTTCCATGCCATCCCGCCCCACCCCGCAAGTGTCGCGCATTTGCGCGGTCCTGTGGCCGGCACGCCCGAAAACCCCGGGGCAAGCCGGCTTGTTGCCGCGTTCCCGCCATCGTCTGGCAGCCCCGCCCGGTTCCATCTTGCATCCCGCCCGCCAACATGCTTATGGCCGCAACTTCCCTGCCGGGGTGCATGGCACCATCCCGGCTATGCCCACGCGCCCTGGAAGGCGCGCCGCGCGGCCCGGCTCGGGCCGCCGGTTCCCCGGGCCGAACCTAGCCATAGGGAGCCTACATGCCACTTTATGAATGCGTGCTGATCGCACGCAACGACGTCACGCAGCAGCAGGTCGACACGCTGGTCGATGCCCTCACCACCGAGATCGAGGCCGAGGGCGGACTCCTGCGCAAGCGCGAATACTGGGGTCTGCGCAGCCTCGCCTATCGCATCAAAAAGAACCGCAAGGGCCATTACGTCCTGCTCGGGCTCGAAACCGCGTCCGCGCCGATGAAGGAAATGGAGCGCAAGCTGTCCCTGAACGAGGACGTGCTCCGCTTCATGACCATCCGCGTCGACAGCATCGACGACACCCCCTCCCCGATCATGGCCCGCAAATCCGACGACCGTGACCGGGAACGCGGCTTCCGTGGCCCCAAGCCCTCCGGCCGGTTCGATAGCGGCCGCAAGCGCGGCTACGACGACCGTGAGGAATTCCGCGCCCGTCCCGAGGAATTCCGCGCCGACGATGATTTCCGCGGCCGGAACGAGGAGTAATCCGCCATGTCAGACACCGAAGTCAGTCCCGCCGGCCGCCGCATGGCGGTGGGCGCCCGCCGCCCCTTCCATCGCCGGCGTAAATCCTGCCCGTTCAGCGGCCCCAACGCCCCGAAAATCGACTACAAGGACGTGCGGCTGCTCTCGCGCTTTCTCTCCGAGCGCGGCAAGATCGTGCCCAGCCGCATCACCGCCGTTTCCGGCAAAAAGCAGCGCGAACTCGCGGTCGCCATCAAGCGCGCCCGCTTCCTCGCCCTGCTGCCCTACGTGCTGACCTGATAGCGCCCGGGCAAGGAACTCCAACCATGGCACATGTCGAACTCATCCTTCTCCAACGCGTCGAAAATCTCGGCCAGATGGGCGATATCGTCCGCGTCAAGCCGGGCTATGCGCGCAATTTCCTGCTGCCACAGAAAAAGGCCCTCCGCGCCAGCAAGGAAAACCGCGCCCAGTTCGAGACCCAGCGCGTCCAGCTGGAGGCCAGCAACCTCCGCCGCCGCCAGGAAGCCGAACGCATCGCCGGCACAATCGGTGCCTTCAGCGTGGTCCTCATCCGTCAAGCCGGCGAATCCGGCAGCCTCTACGGCTCGGTCACCGCGCGTGACATCGCCGAAGCCGCCACCGCCGGCGGCCTCGGCATCACCCGCGCCCAGGTCATCCTGCCGCATCCGATCAAAACCGTCGGCCTCGCCCGCGCGCAGGTGACGCTCCACCCCGAAGTCGCCATCACCATCACGGTCAACGTCGCGCGCAGCCCCGAGGAAGCCGAAAAACAGGCCCGCGGTGAAAAAGTCGGCCTCGCCGCCGCCGTCGAAGCCGACGCCGCCCAGGCCGCCGAAGCCGCCGCCGACCTCGATCTCGGCGCCGCCCTCAACGCCTGACCAACCCGAAAAAGGGGGGTAACGCCGCGCGTTATCCCCCTGTCGGCCTCGCCGGGGGCGGATCGCTCCCGTTTTTTTCGGAAACCCCGGCCACCGGGGCGCGGTCGCGAAGTCCCGCCGTCCCGCCGTCCCGCCGTCCCGCGAAACGATGGGCCAGAACCCACCGCGCCTATTTATCCAGCGGTCCTATTTTCAGCGCCTCGTCCTCCAGCCAGGCCTGGGCCGGCTTGTGGCGAAGGCTCGGGTCCAGATCCTCCGCGGTTCTGTAAATACCGTCGATCGCCAGCAATTCCGGGTCCAGCTTGCGGCAGAAAATGCGCGCATCCGGCCGGCCATTGAAGCCGGCAATCGCGCGGCCACGCAGCGCGCCATAGACATGGATCGACCCGGCGGCAATGATTTCCGCCCCCGAACTGACGAACCCCAGCACCGTGACATCGCCGTGTTCGTGAACCACCGTCTGGCCCGAGCGGACCGGGGCTTGCAGTATCAGGGAATTGGCCGGCGGCGGTGGCGGCGGCGCGTCCTCGGGCACCAGCACCCCGGTATCCAGCTTCGCCGCGCCAAGCAGCGGCGGGCGGCCCCAGGCATTGATGTTGGTCCAGCCCTCATCATACCCCTCGACGCCGATGATCCGCAGATCATGGTCCGCCAGCGCCTCGATGAAGCGGGTCAGGTCCCGGCCCTCGCCAGCCATCGCCGCCAGATCGACCACGACCGGGCGGTCCTGAAAAAAACTCGGTGCCCGCGCGCGCTGCTCCCCGAGCGTGCGAATCCAGGTATCGATCGGGTCCTCCGGCGCAATCACCAAGGCAACGAAGGACCGGCCACGAACGCGTATGAAGGGGCGGTTTGACACGACCCCCGGGCTAACGCCGCGCCGGGGCGCCGTCAATCGCGGGCGGTCATACTTCCACCCGCACCCGGCTCTCGGCGAAAACCACCCGGTGCGACATCAGAAAATTGGCCACCATGCCGGCGATCGACCCCGCAATGACGGCCAGAAACGGGTGGCGGGCGCAAACCGGCACCAGCGCGATCAGCCCGGCATAGGTGCCGCGGTTGAACACCAGCCCCGGCAGGGTGGCGGCAAAAAACAGCAGCCAGTGCCGCCACAGCCTCAGCCGCGGCCGGTGGCGGAAGGTCCAGTAGCGGTTGAGCAGGAAATTGACCCCGTTGGCCGCGAGGTACGACAGCATCCCGGCGGCATACAGCCCGATCCAGCCCCTGGCCGCGTAAACCACCGCCAAATCCACCAGGAATCCGGCAAAGCCGACGACACCGAAACGAAGAAACAGCGGCAGCAGCCGCCGCGTCTCGGCCAGCCAATGGGTCAGCCCATCGGCGCGGGTCGGGGTGCCGGTCTCGCCCGGAAGTGCCTGGGGCGGGGCGGGTTCTTGCCACATCGCCACGCAACATAGGGCGCGCGCCCGGTCTGACAAATGGCGGAAACGCAACCGAGCGTGACGAACCCGTATGGGGCTCCGCTTTACAACATTTACAAAACCCGTCGCCCCGGCCGCTGGCGCGCCGACAGCTTTACCGCGCCAGCCGGACTTTACCGGTTGGCGCGCCCTGCCCCGAATGCCAGCTATGGGGTGCCCGCTATGAGGCACCGACCGCCCAACACAGGAGAGAGTCATGGGCCACGACAAATTCGACGACGGACTGGTGCATCGCCACGGCTGGTCCTTCGCCGCCGCCTATGTCCGCCGCGAGGACCGGCCGCAGGCCAACGCCCATGCGGCGCGGCTGCCCAGCACCGTGACCCACGACGATTACATCTTCGGCGAGCACGCCTTCGGCGAGTGATCCCGGCGCCGCGCGCCAGGCCCGGCCGCCCTCATTCAACCGTCACCGATTTCGCCAGGTTGCGCGGTTGATCGACATCGGTGCCCTTGAGCACGGCCACATGGTAGGCCAGCAACTGAACCGCGATCGCGTGCAGAATGGGCGCGACGAACGGGTCCACCTTCGGCAGCACGATGGTCTCGGTGGCGATCCGCGCAAGGCGCGGCGCGCCATCGGCGTCCGTGAACACGATCAGCCTGCCGCCACGGGCCGCGGCTTCCTGCAGGTTGCTCGCGGTTTTCTCGAATAACGGTCCACTCGGCACGATCGCAATCACCGGCACCGCCGCGTCGATCAGCGCGATCGGCCCGTGCTTCATTTCCCCGGCGGCGTATCCCTCGGCGTGAATATAGGAAATTTCCTTGAGCTTCAGAGCCCCCTCGAGCGCGATCGGAAAGCCGGTGCCGCGGCCAAGGTAGAGCACGTCCCGCGCCTCGGCGATGCGCGCGGCAATGCGGGTGATCTCGCCATGGCGGTCCAGCACCTCGCCGGCGCGGCCGGGCACCTCCAGCAGGGCGGCCGTCAGCGCCGCTTCCTGGTCGCGGCTCAGCGTGCCGCGCACGCGGCCGGCGGCAATCGCAAGGCAGGCGAGCACGGTCAGTTGCGCCGTGAAGGCCTTCGTGCTGGCCACCCCGATCTCCGGCCCGGCAATGGTCTCGAGCATCAGGTCGCTGGCGCGCGCCATGCTGCTTTCGGGCACATTGACCACCGACAGCACGCGCTGGCCGGCCTCCCGGAGCGCCTGCAACGCCGCCAGCGTATCGGCGGTCTCCCCCGACTGGCTGACCAGCAACCCGAGGCCGTTCTCGGCCAGGGGCGGCATCCGGTAGCGGAATTCGCTCGCCACATCGGCATCCACCGGCAGGCGGGCCAGGGCCTCGAACCAGTATTTGCCGACCAGCCCGGCATAGAAGGCGCTGCCACAGGCCGCGAGCGTGATGCGCGAAATACGCGCGAAATCCAGGTCGAGCGGCGGCAGCGCGATCGCCCGCCGGCCCGGATCGATCAGCCGGTGCAGCGTATCACCGATCACGGCCGGATGTTCGAATAATTCCTTTTCCATGAAGTGGCGAAAATTACCGCGCCCGAAACTGGCGCCCGAATAGGCGGTATGGCGCATGTCACGCGCGACGATCCGCCCCGACACGTCATGGAAGGTAACCCCCTCGCGCCGCACCACCGCCCAGTCCCCGTCCTCGAGATAGGCCAGGCGCTGGGTCAGCGGCGCTATCGCCAGCGCGTCGGAGCCGACGAACATTTCCCCCTCGCCATACCCGATCGCGAGCGGCGCGCCCCGCCGGGTCGCGATCAATAAATCGGGATGCCCGGCGAAAATCAGTGCCAGCGCGAACGCGCCCTGCAGCCGGGCAAAAGCGCGGGAGGCCGCCTCGATCGCGGTCATGCCCTGGCCGAGGTGGAAATCCATCAGCTGCGCAACGGTTTCGGTATCGGTCTCGGTGGTGAACACCTGCCCTGCCTCGGTCAACTCGGCCCGCAGCTCGGCATAATTCTCGATAATGCCATTATGCACCACCGCCACCCGCGCGGTGCCGTGCGGGTGGGCGTTGGTCTCGGTGGGCGCGCCATGGGTCGCCCAGCGCGTATGGCCGATGCCGCAAAGCCCGGGCAGCGGCCGGGCCGCCAGAACCGTCTCGAGGTTGACCAGCTTGCCGCTGGCGCGGCGCCGGTCGATCGCGCCGTGGTGCAGCGTCGCGATGCCGGCGCTGTCATAGCCGCGATATTCCAGCCGCCTGAGGCTTTCCATCAGCAACGGCGCGACCGGACGCTGCCCGACCATGCCCACGATGCCGCACATTATCTGTCGTCCCTGCCGCGGGCGCGCTCGGCCAGAAACTGGCGGAGCTTGGCCGCGACCCCGGTCTTGGTCACCTGCCGCGCCCGGCCGAACACCAGGCTCTGTTCCGGCGCGTCATCCGTAATCGTGCTGCCCGCGGCGACGAAGGCGCCATGCCCGATACTGACCGGCGCGACCAGGGTCGCGTTCGACCCGATGAAGGCGTCCGCCCCCACCACGGTGCGATGCTTGGTGATACCATCGTAATTGCACGTGATCGTCCCGGCCCCGATATTGGCGCCCGCCCCGATCTCGGCATCCCCGAGATACGCCAGGTGGTTGGCCTTGGCCCCGGGCCCGAGGCTGGTCGCCTTGAGTTCGACGAAATTGCCGACATGCGCCCCGGTGCCAACCCGCGTGCCCGGGCGCAACCGCGCGAACGGCCCGATAATGGCGTCCGGCCCGATGGCGCAGGCCTCCAGGTGGGAAAACGCGCGAATGGTCACCCCATCCCCGATCGTGACGCCCGGACCCACCACCACATGGGGCCCGATCGTGACATCCGTGCCGAACCGGGTATCGGCGGCCAGAAACACCGTCTCCGGCCCGATCAGGGTAACGCCAGCCGCCATCGCGGCCTCGCGAAGCCCGGCCTGCACCTCGGCCTCGGCCTCGGCGAGTTCGCCCCGGGTATTGATGCCGCGCAGTTCCTGCCAGGGCGCCTCGATCGCCACCGCGCGGCCGGCGAGCGGCACGATATCGGTCAGATAAAATTCTCCAGAGGGCGCGCGCGGCACCGCGCCCAGCCAGCCGCGCAACGCCGGCCCCGCCGCGCAGAACACGCCGGCATTGCATAGCGGTATGGCGCGCTCGGCGTCGGTCGCGTCGGCATATTCGACGATGCGGCTCACCGTGCCCTCCGCGCCCAGCACCACCCGGCCGTAGCGCCCGGGCTCGGGTGGGCGCATGGCCAGCATGGCCAGGCCCGCGGTTTCCCGCGCGGCCCGCAGCCGTGCCAGGGTTTGCGGCCGGATCAGCGGATTATCGGCATACAGAATCGCCACGTCGCCGTCACCGAAATGCTCCGCCGCGGCCAGGGCGGCGTGGGCGGTGCCCAGGCGTTCGCTCTGAACGACGACGGCATGCGGCGCCGCCATCGCGGCAAGCATCGGCATATCCGGCCCGATGACCACCACGATACGCGGAAACACCGCCTCGCAGGCGCGGATCAGGCGGCGCAGCATCGGCTCGAACGCGATCGGATGCGCGGCCTTGGGCAGGCGGGAGCGCATGCGCGTGCCGTGGCCGGCGGCGAGAATGACAGCGGTGGACATGGCCCACCCGCTAGCTTCGCCGGCGCGGGAAGTCAAAACCCACAAGCATCACTTCATTTTACCGATTGTGGCGGCGGCGCGTCGGTTTGGGTTGGCGCGGCGCGCGGCACCGCCCTAGGTTGGCGCCATGGGGTTCTGGGAAGACAAAACGCTCGAGGAAATGACCGAGGCCGAGTGGGAGTCGCTGTGCGACGGGTGCGGCCGCTGCTGCCTGCACAAATTGCGCGATACCGACACCGACGAACTGATGTTCACCAATGTCGCCTGTCAGTTGCTGAATACCCGCACCTGCCAGTGCACCAACTACCCCCAGCGCCGGCGGATCGTGAAAGACTGCCTGCGCCTGACACCCGAACTCGTGCGCGAAATCGACTGGCTGCCGCATAGCTGCGCCTACCGGACCCTGGCCGAGGGGCGGGCGCTGCCCTGGTGGCACAAGCTGGTTTCCGGCAGCGCGACGACGGTGCACGAGGCCGGGGTGTCGGTGCGGGGGCGGGTCGTGCCGGAGGACGAGGCCGGCGACCTCGAGCATTACCTCACCGAATGGCCGGTCCGCCCGGTGCGGGTGCGCAAACCGCGCGGCCAATGACCCGCGCCCCCCTGGCCGATCTGCGTGAGACGCTGCGCCTCGCCCATGGCGAGACCGTGATCCACTGGCGCCACAGCGCGCGGGCGCGGCGGGTCAGCCTGCGGATAGATCCGGGCCTCGGCGAGGTGGTGGTCACCCTGCCGCCCAGCGCCGGCCGGCGCGCGGGCCTTTCACTGCTGAACCACCACGCCGATTGGGTCGCCCGCCGCCTGCGCGACCTGCCCGCGGCGTCCCCCTTCGCCGACGGACATCCCGTGCCGCTGGCCGGCCGCATGGTCACCATCCGCCACGTCCCGGAGGGGCGCTTCGCCGCGCGGCTCCGCGACGACGTCCTCGAAATCTCCGGCGGGGCGGAATTCCTGCCGCGCCGCGTCAGCGATTTTCTGCGCGCCGAGGCACGGCGCATGCTGGACCGGCGGGTGCGCGCGCTCTGCGCCGAGGCCGGTGTTTCCGCGCGGCGGGTCAGCGTCAAGGATACCCGCAGCCGCTGGGGCAGTTGCAGCCCGACACGCGCCCTGGCGTTCAGCTGGCGCCTGGTGATGGCCCCCGATTTCGTGGCCGATTACGTGGCCAGCCACGAAGTCGCGCATCTGCGGCACATGAACCACGGCGCGGAATTCTGGGCGCTGGTCGAACGACTGACGCCCAACCGGGCGCGGGCCGAGGCGTGGCTCGCGGCGCACGGCCCGTGGCTGCTGCGGGTCGGCTGAGGCCACGCCCCGCGGGAAAATTCACCGCGGCCCGAGCGGCGACGGGCCACCGGTCGCCCAGTCGAGCAGTTGCACCGTGTGGCGGGTCGGCACGGAGGTGCCGCCCGCAAGCTGCGTCAGGCAGCCTATATTACCCGATGCGATGACCTCCGGCGCCAGCGGCGTGAGGCTCGCGAGCTTGCGGGCGCGCAGCTCCCCCGCGATTTCGGGTTGCAGCAGGTTATAGGTCCCGGCCGAACCGCAACAGAGATGCGCGTCGTTCGGCTCCAGCACGACGAACCCGGCCTGGGCGAGCAGCGCCTTGGGCTGGGTGGTGATGTGCTGCCCATGCGTGAGCGAGCAGGCGGCATGGTAGGCCACGCGAACCCCACGGCCGGGAAAGTCCCGCGAAACCTCCGGCAGGGTTATTTCCGCCAGGAATTCCGTGATATCCCGGCTCAGCGCCGCGACCCGGGCGGCATCGCCCGCCAGGCGCGCGTCGGTCGCGCATAACTGGCCATACTCCTTCATGAAACTGCCGCAGCCGGACGTCGTCACCAGTATTGCATCCAGCGTGCCGGACGCCTCCAGCGCGCGCCAGGCCCGGATGTTGGTCGCGGCGAATTTCCGGCCATCCTTGCCGATATGGCCGGTCAACGCGCCGCAGCAGCCGGCCTTGGCCGCCACCACCACCTCGACCCCCGCGCGCGTCAGCACCCGGATCGCGGCGGCGTTGATCTCCGGCGCGAGCACGGATTGCGCGCACCCCGCCAGCAGCGCGACCCGATGACGGCGCCGGCCGATGGCCGGATGCGTGGCCGGCCGTCCGGTGTCCTCTGGCGCGGGAATTCTAGCGGGCGCCATGGCCAGCAGCGGGCGCAGCCGCGCGGGCAGCAGGCGCGCGAAAGGTTTGGCCGGGCGCGCGGCCAGCAGCGCGGCGCGGAACAGGACCGGTCTCGGCAAAACGGTCGCGAGCAGCGCCCGCAGCGCCCGATCCGCCAACGGCCGGCGATAGGTCGCCTCAATATAGGCCCGGGCATGGTCGATCAGATGCCGATAATTCACACCCGATGGGCAGGTAGTGGTGCAGGCGAGGCACGACAGGCAGCGATCGATGTGCCGCACGGTCTGCACCGTCGGCACACGTGCGTTTTCCAGCATATCCCGTATCAGGTAAATACGGCCGCGCGGACTGTCCAGCTCGTCGCCCAGCACCACGTAGCTCGGACAGGTCGCGGTGCAGAAGCCGCAATGCACGCAGGCGCGAATGGCGCCTTCGCTTCTGGCCGTGGCGGGATCACGCAACTGGGCCTGGTTGAACCTGGTCTGCATGATCGTCAGGGTTCCCGCGCCAGCCGGCCACGGTTGAGCAGCAGCGCCGGGTCGAAAGCGGCGCGGATGCGGGCATTGAGCGCCGCGAGCGGCGGGCTCATCGGCGGAAACACCGGTATCGTGGCGCGAAGCATGGCGGGGCCCCGAATGAGTGTCGCATGGCCATCCGGGCCGAGCGCGGCGCGCAGCGTCGCGGCGGCGCCATCCGGCGGCGCGTCGGGCAGGGCGAGCCAAATCAAGCCGCCGCCCCAATCGAGATAGGCGTGTTCCGCCAGGGGTCCGAGTGCCACGAGAATTTCCGCGGCCCGTGCCGGCGGTGGGCACAGCCGCCAGATGATCGCGTCGGGGTCCGGCAGCAGCGGGGCAACGGCGCCGACGGCCTGCCACAGCAGAACCGAGCCCTCGTCCGCGAGTTCCCCCACCACCGGAAATTCCCGGTCGAGCGCCGCCGCGCGGTCGACGACCGACGCGCCCGACCCCTCGAGCCGCAGCACCACCAGATGCGGCGCGAACCGGGGCAGGCCGGCGCGGGCGGCAATGGCGTCCGGCAGGCAGGCAGCGGCCGAAACCTCCTGCGGCAGGTTCAACGCCCTGGCCATGATCCCGCCGGCGGCCGCTTGCGTGTCCGCCGCAACCAGCAATGTCAGGCTGGTTTCCGGCGCCGGCACCAGGCGCAGGCATAATTCCGTCAGAACCGAAAGCGTGCCGAAGGCGCCGCATTGCAGCTTCGGCATGTCGTAGCCCGAGACATTCTTGACCACGCGGCCGCCACCACGCCAGGCCTCGGCGCGGCCATTGACGGCGGAAAAGCCGAGCAGATGGTCGCGCGCGCCCCCGGCGCGGATGCGGCGCGGGCCGGCGAGACCCGCGGCCAGAACGCCGCCCAGGGTGGGCTCGCCATCCGTCCCGTATAAACGATGCAGGGCCGGCGGTTCGAACGCCAGCATCTGCCGCCGCGCGGCGAGCATGGGCGCGATCTCCGAGAGGCGCGTGCCAGGGCGTGCGGTCAGCGTGAGCTCGTCGGGGTCGTAGTCGAGGATGCCGGTCAGCCCCGACACATCGAGCCGCCGCGCCGCCGCGCCAGGCCGACCAAGCCCGGTCTTGCTCCCTCCCGCCAGAATTTCGAGCGGCGTCCGCGCGGCAAGCGCGTCGGCAATCGCGGCCTGCACCTGTTCGGTAGTTACCGCGGCGAGAACCTCCATCGCGGTCAGAACCGGGGCAGATCAGCAAAACGCAAATCGCCCCGATGGACGTGCATTTTGCCCAGTTCCGCGCAACGGCAGGGGGTTGGAAACACTTTGCCCGGGTTCAGCAGGGCGCCCGCGTCGAACGCGCATTTCAGCCGCATCTGCTGCTCGAGATCGCGCTCGCTGAACATCTCGGGCATCAGGTCCCGCTTTTCGAGCCCGATACCGTGTTCCCCGCTCAGCGCGCCGCCCATCGCGACACACAAGCGAAGAATTTCCGCGCCGAAGGCCTCGGCCTGCTCGGTCTGGTCGGGCAGATTGGCATCGAACATGATCAGCGGATGCAGATTGCCATCCCCGGCGTGAAAAACATTGGCGACCTTGAGGCCGAAGCGGGCTTCCATTTCCGTGATGCGGCCGAGCATTTCCGGCAGGCGGCGGCGCGGAATCGTGCCGTCCATGCACAGATAGTCCGGCGCCAGACGCCCGACCGCGGGAAAAGCCGCCTTGCGCCCGGCCCAGAACAGGGCACGCTCGGCATCGCTGCGGCTGGCGCGGCAGATGGTGGCGTTGTTTTCCCCGGCCAGCGCCGCGACCCGCGCGACCAGATCATCGACCTCGACGGGACAGCCATCGAGCTCGACGATCAGCAGCGCGTCGACATCGCGCGGATAGCCGGCATGCACGAACGCCTCCGCCGCCAGAATCGCCGGTCTGTCCATCATTTCCATACCCGCGGGAATGATCCCGGCGGCAATGATCGCGCCCACCGTCGCGGCGGCCTGTTCGACGGTCGCGAAGCCGATCAGCAGGGCGCGGGCGACGGGCGGCAGCGGCAGCAGCCGCACCGTGACCCGGGTGACGATACCGAGCAATCCCTCCGAGCCAACCAGCGCGCCCAGCACGTCATAGCCCGGCGCGCCATAGGCCTTGCCGCCGATGTCGATGATTTCCCCTTCAATGGTAACGAATTCGACCCCGATCACGTTGTTGGTGGTCAGCCCGTATTTCAGGCAGTGCACACCACCGGAATTCTCCGCGACGTTACCGCCGATGGTGCAGGCGATCTGGCTCGATGGGTCCGGCGCATAGAACAGCCCGAGCCCCGCGACCGCCTGGCTGATGGCCAGGTTGGTCACGCCGGGCTCCACCGTCGCGCAACGGTTCTCACGGTCGATCTCGAGAATTCGGTTGAACCGCGCCATGCCCAGCAGCACCGCGTCCGCCATCGGGGTCGCGCCCCCGGAAAGCGAGGTGCCGGCGCCCCGCGGCACCACCGGCACCGCGTGGTCGTGGCAATAGCGCAGTATGGCGGCGACCTCCGCCGTGGTTCGCGGCAGAACCACCAGCAGCGGCGGAGACCGGTGCGCGGTCAGCGCATCGCACTCGTAGGCCAGGCGCTCCGACGCCGCCTCGAGCACGCTCACCCCCGGCACCAGCCGGCGCAGATCCGCCGCAATCGCGGCGCGGCGCGCTATCAGGCCCGGGTCCGGCGGGGGCAGAACTGGCATGGTGGCGGGGCGCGCCCTAACTCGCGCGGTTGCAATCGAGGCCGAACACTAGCCCGGCCGGTTGGCGATCAGATCATCCACCACCGCGGGGTCGGCCAGCGTCGAGGTATCGCCCAGCGCGTCGAGCTCGTTCGCGGCAATCTTGCGCAATATCCGCCGCATGATCTTGCCGCTGCGGGTTTTCGGCAGGCTCGGCGTGAACTGTATCACATCGGGCGTCGCGATCGGCCCGATCTCCCGACGAACCCAGGCGATCAGGTCGCGGCGCAACGATTCGCTCGGGGCTTCGCCGCGCACCAGCGTCACATAGGCGTAAATCCCCTGTCCTTTGATATCGTGGGGAAATCCAACGACCGCCGATTCCGCCACCCCGTCATGGGAATCGAGCGCCGCCTCGACCTCGGCCGTGCCCATGCGGTGGCCCGACACATTGATGACGTCATCGACCCGGCCGGTGATCCAGTAATAGCCATCCACGTCACGGCGCGCGCCATCGCCGGTGAAATACTTGCCGGGAAAGGTGCTGAAATAGGTTTGTTCGAACCGCGAATGGTCGCCATACACCGTGCGCATCTGGCCCGGCCAGCTATCCAGCAGGCACAAATTCCCCTCGGCCGCCCCCTCGAGAATGTCGCCGGCATGGTCCACCAGCCCCGGCTTCACCCCCGGCAGCGGCAGGGTGGCGCTGCCCGGCTTGGCGGCCACCGCCCCCGGCAGCGGCGCGATCAGGTGGCCGCCGGTCTCGGTCTGCCACCAGGTATCCACCACCGCGCAGTTGCCGTTACCCACCACATGGTAATACCACAGCCACGCCTCCGGGTTTATCGGCTCGCCCACGCTGCCCAGTATCCGCAGGCTGGTGCGGCGGCTGCGCTGCACCGGCGCATCGCCATCGCGCATCAGTGCCCGCAGCGCGGTGGGCGCGGTGTAGAAAATATTGACATTATACTTGTCCACCACCTGCCAGAACCGCCCGCTGTCCGGATAGCTCGGCACGCCCTCGAACATCAGCGTCGTGGCGCCATTGGCCAGCGGCCCGTAAACGATATAGCTGTGGCCCGTGACCCAGCCGATATCGGCGGTGCACCAGAACACCTCGCCCGGCTTGTAGTCGAACACGTATTCGTGGGTGAAGCTGCACCACACCAGATAACCGCCCGATGTATGCAGCACCCCCTTGGGCTTCCCCGTGCTGCCCGAGGTATAGAGTATGAACAACGGGTCCTCGGCGTTCATTTCCGCGGGCGGGCACTCCGGGCTCGCGGCCTCCAGCAACGGTTCCAGCCGGTGGTCGCGGCCCGAAGTCATCGGCACGTGGCCGCCGGTCACGCGCGCCACCAGCACGGTTTTCACATCGGGGCATTTCGCGAGCGCCGCGTCCGCGTTGGCCTTCAGCGCCACGCGCTTGCCGGCACGGCGCCCCTCATCGGCCGTGATCAATACCGAGGACCCGCAATCCACGATCCGGCTGGCGAGACTGTCCGGGGAAAATCCGCCGAACACCACCGAATGAATCGCCCCGATCCGCGCGCAGGCCAGCATCGCCGCCGCCGCCTCGATCACCATCGGCAGGTATATCGTCACCACGTCGCCGCGCTTCACCCCGTGCGCGCGCAAAACATTGGCCATGCGGCAGACCAGGCCGTGCAGGTCGCGGTAGGTGATGCTGCGCTGGGTGCCCGGCTCATCGCCTTCCCAAATGATCGCCACACGCTCGCCATGGCGCGCCAGATGCCGGTCCAAGCAATTGGCGCTGACATTCAGCGTCCCGTCCTCGAACCATTTGATACTGACCGGCCGCTCGAAACTCGTATTCTTGATGACCGTCGGCATCCGCATCCAATCCAACCGACGGCACTCCTCCGCCCAGAACGCATCCGGGTTGCGGGCGGCGTGCGCGCACATCAGCCGGTAGCGGGCCTGGTTGACATGCGCCGCATCGGCCAGCGCGGGCTTGACATGAAACAGCCCCGGTTCGGCGGTCATCTTTCTGGTCTCCCCCCAAAATCCCCGCGCAGTATCCCCGCGCAGTATCCCCGCGCGGTATCCCCGCGCGGTACCCCCGTCACGGGGCGGATCGCGATCCACCTTATGCCCGCCCCGCGGTTTGGCCAGCAACCCGCCCGCGCATCATGTCGCAGAACGGCTTCACCGTCATCCCGCTTTGACTATCCGGGGCGGTTGCGGGCAGGTTAGCGCCATGGCCCGGGCCGCTGCATGAACCCCACCACCCTGTTCATCCGCCGCCCCATCGGCACCCTGCTGCTGCTGGCGGGGCTGGTGCTGGCCGGCGCCATCGCCTTCGTCAAGCTGCCGGTGGCACCGCTGCCCTCGATCGATATCCCGGTCATTCTGGTGTCCGCCGCCATGCCGGGCGCAAGCCCCGAGACCATGGCCACCACGGTCGCCACCCCGCTGGAACGCCAGTTGGGCCATATCGCCGATGTCAGCGCCATTGATTCCGAGAACGATACCGGAACCTCCTCGATCATCCTCGAATTCGGCCTCCACCGGGATATCGACGGCGCCGCGCGCGACGTGCAGGCCGGCATCAACGCCGCCCGCGCCGATCTGCCGACGGCCCTGAAATCGAACCCGACCTACCGCAAGTTCAACCCCGCCGGGTTTCCCATCCTGCTGGTCTCGCTATCCTCCAACACACTCAGCCCCGGCCAGCTCTACGACATCGCCAACAGCGTCGTGGCGCAGAAACTGTCCCAGGTATCGGGCGTCGGCAATGTCGATATCGTCGGCAGCTCCCTGCCCGCGGTGCGCGTCGATATCGACCCGGATCGCCTGTTCGCCTATGGCATCGGGCTCGAGGACGTGCGCGCCGCGCTGGCCTCGACCAACGCCAACAGCCCCAAGGGCGCCATCGACCAGAACGGCACCCATTTCCAGCTCTACGCCAACGACCAGGCCGTCCATGCCGCCGATTATCGCGGCATCATCGTCGCCTACCGCCATGGCGCGCCGGTGCGCCTGTCCGATGTCGCGGCGGTGACCGACTCTGTTTCCGACATGCGCGCGGTCGCTCTCGTCAACGGCAAGCCCGCGGTGCTGCTGCTGGTGTTCCGCGAACCCACCGCCAATGTCGTGAAAACCGTCGCCCATGTGCGCGCCGTGCTCCCCCAGCTCCAGGCCGCGCTGCCCGCCGATGTCCAAATGATCGCCGGTAACGACCAGAGCCAGACCATCCGCAACGCGCTGTCCGACACCGAACTCACCCTGGTGATTTCGGTCACCCTCGTCGTGCTCGTGGTGTTCGCCTTCCTGGGCCGCGCCCGCACCGCGCTCATTCCCACCATCGCCGTGCCGGTCAGCCTCATCGGCACCTTCGGCGCCATGTATCTGCTCGGCTACACGCTCGATAATCTGTCGCTGATGTCGCTCACCATCGCCACCGGCTTCGTCGTCGATGACGCGATCGTGGTGCTCGAAAACGTCGCCCGCCACCTGGAGGCGGGGCAAAGCCGCCGCCAGGCCGTCACCGAGGGGGTCTCCGAGGTCGCCTTCACCGTGATCTCCATCAGCCTGTCGCTGGTCGCCGTGTTCCTGCCCATCCTGCTGCTGGGCGGCATCGCTGGCCGCCTGTTCCGGGAATTCGCGGTGGTTCTGGTCCTCGCGATCGTGATTTCCATGGTCCTGTCGCTGTCCGCGACGCCGGTCATGTGCTCCCTCCTGCTCGAGGACCGGCCACCCGATGCCGGTAATTCCCGCATCGCCCGGGCGTGCCGGCGCGGCTTCGACGCGGCCCAGGGCTTCTACGCCGAAAGCCTCGCCTTCGCGCTGCGCCACCAGCGCCTCGTGCTCGCATCGGTATTCCTCACCATTGTCTTGAATTTCGTGCTGTTCGCGCTCGTGCCCAAGGGGTTTTTCCCGCTCCAGGACACCAACGTGCTGCGCGGCGAGGTAACCCTCGACGATACCGCGAGTTTCGATGACGCGCGCGCCAAACTCGCCGCGATCGAGCATGTCATCCTGGCCGATCCGGCGGTGGTCTCGGTCCAGGGCTTCAATGGCGGCCGGTTCGGCGGCAACACCATGACGCTGTTCGTGACCCTGCGGCCCAAGGGCCAACGCGCGCCCGATCCGGTCATTCTGGCCCGGCTGCGGCCGCGCCTCGCCCACATCACCGGCACCAGCACCGCCCTGCAGGCGCAACAGGATCTGATGGCCGGTGGCGGGCAGGCCTCGGGCGGGCAATTCCAATATACGCTGCAGGCCGATACCGGCGCCGAACTCGCGGAATGGGTCCCCCGCCTGGTCGCGCGCTTGAAACAAGACCCCGCCCTGGCCGATGTCCAGACCGACACCGCGGCCGGCGGCCTGTCCGCCTTCGTCCACATCGACCGCGACGACGCCGCGCGCCTGAACGTGATGCCGGCCACGATCGACAACACCCTCTACGACGCCTTCGGCCAGCGCCAGGTCTCCGTGATTTTCCAGGCCCTCAACCAGTACGGCGTCATCATGGAACTGGCGCCGAAATTCCTCACCAACCTGACCAGCCTCAACCGGCTCTATATCAGCACGCTCGGCCAGGCGGCGTCCGGCACCGCGCTCTCCAATCTGCCCGTCGGCACCGTCACGCTCCCCGGCCAGGCCAGCGGCACCGGCGGTCAGAACGCCGCGCGCAACACCGAGACCAACGCCATCGCCTTCGCCAATTCCGCCAACGCGCCGGCAGGCGCCGCGGTTTCCACCGCCCGGGAAACCATGGTGCCCCTGGCCGCGCTCGCGCGGGTCTCGCTCGGCGCCATGCCCACCAGCGTCAACCATGTGGGCGGCTTCGCGGCCACCACCATCAGCTTCAATCTCGCCCCGCATCACGGCTTCGCCGATGCCCGCACCGCCATCGACCGCGCCGCCCGCGCCATCGTGCTGCCCGACAGCGTGCACCGGGATTTTTCCGGCAATGCCCATGAACTGGCGGCGACACTCGGCAACGAACTGGTCCTCATCTTCGCCGCCCTCGGCGCCGTCTATGTCGTCCTCGGTATTCTCTATGAAAGCTACATCCATCCCCTGACCATACTCTCGACCCTGCCATCGGCCGGTCTCGGCATCTCGCTCGCGCTGCTGATCACGCGCAGTGAATTCACCATCATCGCCATGATCGCGGTTTTCCTGCTCATCGGCATCGTCAAGAAAAACGCCATATTGATGATAGATTTCGCGCTGGAACAGGAGCGCGACCACGGGCTCGACCCGACCGAGGCCATTTATCGCGCCTGCCTCATCCGCTTTCGCCCGATCGTCATGACCACCGCCGCCGCGATCCTGGCCGCCCTGCCGCTGCTGCTCAACCGCGGCAACGGCGCCGAACTGCGTCAGCCCCTCGGGCTTGCCATCGTCGGCGGCCTCGCGGTCAGCCAGGTCCTGACCCTCTACACCACCCCGGTGGTCTACATCTATCTCGACCGGCTGCGGCTATGGGCGAAGCGCCGGCGTCGCGGCACCGCCGAGGCGGCGCGACCGGGCTGACCCATCCGCCGCCTCACGCCCCCCGCAGCGTCTCGGCCGCGCGGCGTATCGCGGCCAGTTCGCCCGGGTCCTTGCGCCGCAGATTGGCATACATGTTCGCCATCCGGGCATTGCGGCTCAACTGGCCCTGGTGGCGGGCCAGAAACTCCCAGAACAACGTCGTGAACGGGCAGGCCCGCTCGCCCACCGCCACCGCCGGGTCATACCGGCAGCCCCGACAATAGTCTCCCATACGGGAAATATACTTGCCCGACGCGACATAGGGCTTGGTCCCCATCACGCCGCCATCGCCGTGCTGCGACATGCCCAGCGTGTTCGGCAGGCTCACCCAGTCGATCGCGTCCCAGAACATCGACATGTGCCACTCATGCACCGCATAGGGCCTCACCCCCAGCAATTGCGCGTACAACCCCAATACCATCAACCGCTCTATGTGGTGGGCATAGGCATGGTCCAGGGTGTGGCCTATGGCCTCGCGCAGACAGGCCATGTCGGTCGCGCCGGTCCAATAAAAGCGCGGCATATCGCCGCCCGCCGCCAGCGCGTTGCGGGTCGCGTATTCCGGCATCAGGTGCCAGTAAATTCCGCGCACGAATTCCCGCCAGCCCAGTATCTGCCGCACATACCCTTCCACCGCGTTCAGGGGCGCGCCGCCCGGGTTGGCCAATACCGCGGTCAGCACCTCGCGCGGGTCGAGCAGATGCAAATTCAGCGGGCCGGACAGGCGGGAATGGAACAAAAACGCCTGGCCGCGCTTCATCGCGTCCTGGTAGCGGCCGAAATGCGGCAGCAGCCGGGTCACGAAGTCGCGCAGCAACGCCGCCGCGTCCGCCGCCGTCACCGGCAGGTCGAAATCCTCCAGCGTTCCCGGTGCGTCGGGAAATTCGCGGCGCACCATCGCCATCACCTCGCGGGTCACCGCATCGGGGCTGAAGCGCCGGGTCTCGGGCATCGGCGGCGCGTCACGCCCCAGCGCCTCGCGGTTATCGTGGTCGAAATTCCACGCCCCGCCCACCGGCGCCGCGCCGTCCATCAGCACATCATGGCGCCGCCGCATCGCCCGATAAAAATTCTCCAGTATCGGCTTCCTGTGCGCCGCCATGAACCGTCCGAATTCCTCGGTATCACAAAAAAAATGGCGGTCCGGCACGAACCGCATCCCGGGCACCGCCGCCAGCAGCGCCTCCCGCACCCGGAAATCCCCCGGCGCCAACCCGCGCACCCCCTCGGGAAGCCACCGCGCCACGGCGGCGCGCAGCACCGCCCCGAAATCCCCGCCATTGCCCGCGTCCGTCAGCGCCACATAGTCCACCCGCCAGCCGCGCGCGCAGAGCGCGTCCCGGAAATGCCGCATCGCGGCAAAGAAAAACACCAGCCGCTTGCGGTGCTGCGGCACATAGGCCGCTTCCTGGCGCACCTCCATCATCAGCACCACGTCCCGCGCGGCATCGAACCCGTCGAACGCCGCCGAGCGCGCGTCCAACTGGTCGCCCAGCACCACCACGAGGTTACGCGTCGTTGTCACCGTCATCGCCCTCACATTATCCCCGCCCGCGCCACCGCAAGGGCGGGGGGCGCGGTTACGCATTGACGTCGGCGCGTAAAACCTCAACCTTGATCCAAGGTCTGGCCGTGAAGGGGGGTCGCGCCATGTCGCCCAAGCTCGCCATCTTCCTCGAATGCGTGCTCAGTTTCGGCATCCCGCTCGGTTGGGCCCTGCGCGAGCTGTATCTGCTCCGCCGCCGTCGTCCCCCCGATGACCGGTACTGGGTTCCAACCCCCCTGCCCCTGCCACCGGACAGTTTCACCGCCCCCCCGCCCGCGCGCCCACGCGCCCGCGTGCTCGAGGACGCGTGACCCTGCCCGCGCCGCCGGCCCCCATCCCGGAAAAGGCCGGCCTGGTCGAGGCCGGGTTGCAGCGCCTGCTCTTCGCCAGCCGCTGGCTGCTGGCGCCCATCTATCTCGGTCTCGCCGCCGGGCTCGCGCTGCTGCTAGTGCGGTTTCTCCAGGAATTCTGGCACATACTGCACGCCATGCTGGCCGAGACCGACACCGATCTCACCCTCGGCATCCTGTCCCTGATCGATCTCTCGCTGCTCGGCAATCTGCTGCTCATGGTCATTTTCGCCGGCTATGAAGGCTTCGTCGCGCGGCTCGACACCGGCGCCGCCCGCCTCGCCTGGATGGGCCGTGTCGGCTTCGGCGATCTCAAGCTGCGTCTGCTCGCCTCCATCGTCGCCATCTCCGCCATCCACCTGCTCGAGGCCTTCATGCGCCTCGATACGCTCTCCAACCGCGAACTCGCCTGGAAACTCGGCCTGCACGCCGCCTTCCTGGTCTCCGCCGTGCTCCTCGCCGTCACCGACCGCCTGGCCGAACCGCCCGCGCAAGCCCACGCCCACTGAGCATGACCCTCCTCCTGCTCGGTCTCGCCGCCTTCTGGGCCGGCGTGCAGAACGCGCTAGCCGGCGGCGGCTCGTTCATCACCTTTCCCGCCCTGCTGCTGCTCGGCATGAACGCCGAGGCCGCCAACATCACCTCGACCATCGCCCTCTTCCCCGGCCAGGTCACCACCGGGCTCGCCAATCGCCACCTCGTCAGCGGCGCCGCCGGCCTGTCCTTCCGCACCCTGTGCGCGCTCTCCCTCGCGGGCGGCGCCATCGGTGCCGGGCTGCTGCTCCTCACCCCCGTGCCCTTGTTCGACCATCTCGTGCCGTTCCTGGTGTTGTTCGCGACCCTCGTCTTCATCTGGGGCAGTTTCCGCCGCGGGCAGCGAAGCGCCGCCCATCCCCTGCCGCCCGCCACCGCCGCCACCGCCCAGTTCCTGATCGCCATCTATGGCGGCTATTTCGGCGGTGGCATCGGCCTGCTCATGCTCGCCGCCCTCACCCTCGCGGGGCTCGCCGTCCGCCCCGCCGGCGCCACCAAAAACGTCCTCGCCGCGGTCATGAACGCCGCCGCGGTCGGCATTTTCCTGTTCTCCCATCAGATCCACTGGCGCGCCGCCGCCATCGTCGCCGTCTGCGCCATGGCCGGCGGCGCGCTCGGCGCCCACCTCCTCAACCGCGTGCCAGACCGCGCGCTCCGCCTCGGCGTCATCGCCATCGGCCTCGCCCTCACCCTCGCCATGTTCGTCCGGGCCGGATATCTCTGAGCAAGACTCTTCTTTTTCTGAAGAAAAAGAAACCAAAAGACTTCATATCCCGACTTCCCTGCGCCGCCCGAAATCCAAACCCCAGAAAGTCGAGGTTTTTTGGTTCTTTTTGTGCACAAAAAGAACAAGCCTACTTCCCCGCAATCTCCCGCCAAACCCCCACCCGCGCCGCAAGCACCGCCGCCGCATAGGCCGCCGCCACCTCGCGCCCCGCCACGCCCAATTCGCGCCGCAGCGCCGCCCGCCGCGCCACCTCCGGCAACACCCGCGCCACCGCGCGCGCATCGTCAAGCCGGTGCAGGTCATGGCCCGCCGGCAGCCCCACCATCGCCTCCCGCGTCGCCACCAGCGGCATATCCTCGAACAGCGCCTCCACGGATTTTATTTTCAGCCCGGTGCCGAACCGCATCGGGTTCACCACCACATCCACCTGGTCATAAAACGCGCCCGGCGTCGCCACCCGGCCCAGAACCGTGAACGGCGCCGCCGCGTCCAACCGGTCGCACAGCGCCCCCGCCACCATCAGTCGCGCCCCCTTTATTCCCTCATAAGGCAATTCCTCGCGCAACACCCGGAAGCTGTCCGCATTGATCGGGTTGCGGCTCGCCAGATATCCGATCCGCACCGGCCGCCCCTCCCGCGCCAGTCGCCGTCGCCACGGCGGCAAATGCCCCAGCACCCGCACATCGCCATGCCCCAGCGCGCGAAACTGCGCCGCCTCGGCCTCCTGTATCGCCAGCACCACATCCGCGCGCGCCAATCCCCGCGCCTCCTCCGCGGGCGTCGTCCAGAACCATTCCGGCGCCATCCCGGCCGCGATGAACCGCGCGTCCCGACCGCCAAACACGTCGTGCGTATCGAGAAATTTCACCGTCTCGTCACCGAACGCCGCCAGCACCCCGCTGCCCCACACGTAATTGGCAATCACCGCCGCATAGCCATAGCGCGCCTGCAAGCGCGCCGCTTCCTCGGTCACCGCCGCATCGTACCAATCATCCAGGCCATGATACCCCGTCTCGCGCGGCGCCAGGCTGAAGGCGCGCGGCCGCACCACGAACACCGCATCCCAGGTGGCCTGCATCTCCGCCAGGCTTTGCGCGGTCCATCCCTCCAGCGCGTAATACAAAAAATGCACGGTCGCGCCTTGCGCCTGCAACCATCGCCCCAGCGTGTAAATCCGCGCCGCGTTGCCCTGGTCGCGTGGGTGGCTCGGCACCGGAGATACCATCAGCACCCGCGGCGAATTCATATCGGCAGCAATTCCAGCCGGGTCAGCCGCGGCCCGATCTTGCGTGGCCACCGGACCGTATCGACCACGGGCGGCGGCGCCAGCAGGTGCACGGTCAGCACCGGGTCCGCCACGCGCGCCAGATCCACCGGTCCGTACTCCGCCCAATTCCCTCCCGTGCGCACCGGCGCCAGCGGCGCGCCGTCCACGTCGAGGTCGAACGGCCCGCCCGCGCCCCAATCCGCCGCATGCAGCCGCACCCCGAATGCCCCGCCGAACGGCCGCCCGATCCGCACGAAATTCGCTGCCGCCGCCCCGGTATGGCGCCCGCCATCCGGCGCCCCCGGCTCCGGCGGGTGCAGCCCATGGGCATGCAGCCCGGCATCGAACGCCCACCCCATCGTCACCGGCCGCGGCGTCACCGGCCGCGGCGTCACCGGCCGCGGCCGGCCGGGTGCCGCCACCAGCAAATCCCCCGCCGCCGAAACACCATACCCCTCCGGCAACATCGCCCGCGCCGCGTCCCGCAGCCACGCCGCGCCGCGCCCATCCATCACCACCACCGGCCGTTGCCGCCGCAACATCTCGGCCGCGCCCGCCAGCAGCGCCAGCGCCGCGCGCAGGTCGCCAAGGCCAAGCACCGCCGCGTCGGGATACAGAAAATCCACCCGCCGCCACCGCAGTCGCGCCGGCGGAGCGCTGCCCGGCCAGATCGCCGGCGCCGGGCGGGTCACCTCCGCGTCCGTCGCCGCCAGCACCACCGGCGGCTCCGCCTCGCGCCAATGCAGGGGCTCGGTCGGGTGTAGAAATTCCAGCTGCCCCGCCATCCCCGCCCGCGGTTGCGCCGGCAGGCTCGCCACCAGCAGGCGCGTCGCGCCCGCTACCGCCCGTGCCGCGGCCAAAAAATCTCCTGCCGGCTCAGCCCGCACCCGCCGCCTCCCAGGTCTCGGCCGGCCAGGGTTCGCTGCGTTTGCGCGCCCGCCACACCAGGCCCGGCGCCGCCGGTGCCGCGCCGGTCACGTCCGGCGCCGCGTAAACCGCCTCGACCACGAACCCCATCGCCGCCAGCAGGTCCGGCCCCGCGGCCCGGCTGGCCAGTTCCCGCGCCCCGGCCGCAAGGCCACGCAGTTCCACCACCGCCACACCATCGAACGCCAGTGCCGCGTTGAGCCGTCGTAGCAGCGCCGCGTCCTCCGGCCCGTCCCCGTCGGCGGTCACCACCACCAGCACCGCATCGGCGCCGCGCGGCGCCACCCTCTCCGCCCCGCGCAGCCGCAGGCGCACCGGCCGGTGCCCCAGCCTGGCCAGCGCCGCCATGTCCGCGTCTTCCGCCGCCGCCAGCACCACCCCTGGCGTCGCGAACCCCGGCATCGCCCCCACCGCCATCCACAGCGGTGCGTCACACGCCGCCGCCTGCGCCACCCGGTCGCACAGCGCCACGCGCCGCCGCCATGGCTTGGCGGGCGCCGCCGCCATCGCCGCCAAAGCCGCCGTATACCCCGCCACCGCCCGCGCCGGCGCATACCGCCAGGCCGCATCCGCCGCCGCCCGCGCGCCAATGCCGCGCCGCATCTCGGGGCTCACCGCCAGGCGCAGCAGCGCGTCCGCCAGATCCCCCTCGATCGCGGGGCCCCAGGCCAGTTTCACCGCCGCCCCCTCGGGTATTTCCGCAAACGGCCCGTCATCCACCACCACCACGCACGCCCCCGCGCTCAATGCCCGTATCAGCGTGCCCGAGGTCTCCCCCCCCACCGGGTGGCGCAGGTTTATCACCACGTCCGCCATCGCCACCGCCGAGCCCAGCGCCGCCGCGTCCAGGTACCCCGTGGTCACCACCTGCGCCGAAAGTCCGAGCCGCGCCGCCATCCGCGTCACATCGATTTCCTCGGGCCGCAATTCCCCCGCGATCACGTAGCGGAAATTCGGCAGCCGCCGCGCAATCCGCGCCAGCGCCCGCAACGCCGTGTCGATGCGCTTGATGTGCGACACGAACCCCAACGACAAAAACACCACGGCATCGGGCGGAATGCCCAGTTCCGCGCGCAGCCCCGCCGGGTCCGGCGCCGCCACCGGCCGCTGCGCCAGGTGCGGCACCACGTGCACCTGTGCCTCAGGCACCTGCGTCCGCACCCGCCACGCGGCATAATGGGAATGCACCACCACCCCGCGCGCCGGCCCCAGCACCTGGCGCAGCATCGGCAGGCCGCCCACCATCGCCCGGTCGCGCAGGCCGGTTTGCCGCCACTGCGCCGCCAGCACCGCGCCCGGCCTGCCGTATTCGGCGGCCAGCGCCTGGCAATATCCCTCGGCATCCCCCAGCGCCGCGGTCGCGCAGTCCAGCAGATGGTGCAGCGCCGGGTCGTGCAGCACCACCAGCCCCGGCCGCGCCGCCATCGGCCCCAGCATGTAGAGATGGTCCGGGTTATTCCCCAGCATGTAGACATGCGGCAGGTCGTGCCAGTCGTTCCGCGCCGCGTAGCGCAAAATATCGCTCACCGCGCAGGGCAGGGGGGCGGGGCTCGGCGCCGCCCCCACATCGGTCACCGCCACGATGTCATACCGGGGCGCCAGTTCGCGCAGCAGATCGGCGCTGTAATCGGCAATGCCGGTCCGCGCCGGCGGCAGCGGCGTCATCACCACCAGCCCAGGCCGCGCCGCTCCGGCGCGGCCTGCCCGCCCCGATACCGGCTCAGCGCCGGCGCTTCGTTGCCCTGGCATCCGTCCCGCGCGCCGCCGCTTCCGCCTCCGCCCGTCCGGCCAGCGCCAGCACCATCGCGCGCAGCGCCGCCATGTCGCGCTCGCCCTGTTCGCGCTGAATTTCCCCGAACGCCGCCACCCGCTCGGCCAGCATCTGCATCATCCGCCGCTGCGCCACCCCATCCGGCGCCACCAGCCCATCCACCAGCGCCGCCAGCCGCGCCACCTCCTCGCGCAACCCGGCCACCTCGTGCATCAGCGCCACCGCCGTGCTCGGGCCAAACGCCACCGGCCCGCCGGGCAATGGCGTATCCGCCCCCACCACCCATGCGGTCAGGCTATGCGTGCGGCCATCCAGCAATACCGCCGGCAGGGGAATCGAAAACCCATAAAGCCCCGTATGCAGTCCGGCCGCGCGCAGATCCTCGCGCAGCCGGTTGGCCAGCCCCGACGCCACCACCACCGCGCCGTCCAGCACCTCCACCCGCACCGACAGACCCGGGTTCGCCTCATCCCGCGCCCAGCCATGCACATATCCCGCGTGCAGGCTGTCCAGATGTCCCTGTATCTCGCCCCGCGTCGCCCGCCCCATCAGCGCCGCCAGTTCCGCGTCATTGCGCACCGGCAACGCCGCGCCCAGCGGCGCGTCATCCTCCGCCACGTGCGCGGTCAGTTGAAACGGCACCGGGCAGGCCGGCAGCCGTTCCAGGTGCGTCACGAATCCCGCCACCCCCGGCCCGGTCAGAGTCTCGATTCGCGGGTCGCCGAAGCGGTTGGCCACTGTCCGCGCCACCTCCGCCCCGCCCGCCTTCAACACCACCCGCACCATCTCGGCCGGCGCATCGGGAAACCGCGCCCAGCCGATCGCCCCGTCCGTGTCGAGGCCAATCAGCCCGCCCTCGGCCGGCCGCGCCATCGTTTCGCTCTCGATTCGGGATCGTTTCGTGGCGCGCGGCATCGCTTCCCATCATGGCGTGTCGCTTCGGCTTCCGCCAGTCTCACGCCCCGTCGCGCCACCAGCTTCCGCCGCCAGCGGCACCGCGGCCCTTGAACCCTGTCGCGTTGCCGTGCGAGACCCGAACATGAAAGCGAATTGCGGAAGCCCCACCATGCCCGACGCCACCGCCAACACCCTCCCGCCCAAATCCGCGACATCGGCGTTGCCCGCCCGCGGCACCCTCATGCAGGGCAAGCGCGGCCTCATCATGGGCGTCGCCAACGACCACTCGGTCGCCTGGGGCATCGCCCAGGCGGTGGCCGCCCAGGGTGGCGAGGTCGCCTTCTCCTATGTCGGGGATACGGTCGAGAAGCGGGTCCGCCCGCTCGCCGAGAGCATCGGCGCCTCCCTGCTGGTCCCGTGCGACGTCGGCGACGATGCCGCCATCGACGCCTGTTTCGACCATATCGGGCGCGAATGGGGCAGCATCGATTTCCTGGTCCATGCCATTGGCTTCGCCGACAAGGCCTATCTCCGCGGCCGCTACATCGACACCCCCCGGGAAGCCTTCCGCCAGGCGCTCGATATCTCCTGCTATTCCTTCACCGCCGTCTGCCGCCGCGCCGCGAGGCTGATGCCCAATGGCGGCGCGATGCTCACCCTCTCCTATCTCGGCGCCGAGCGCGTCGTGCCCCATTACAACGTCATGGGCGTCGCCAAGGCCGCGCTCGAGGCCTCGGTCCGCTACGCCGCGGCCGATCTCGGGCCCGACAATATCCGCGTCAACGCCATCAGCGCCGGGCCGCTCCGCACCCTCGCCGCCAACGGCATCAGTGATTTCCGCTATATCCTCACCTGGGTGCGGCACAATTCCCCCCTCGGCCGCAACATCACCCTCGAGGAAGTCGGCGGCGCCGCGCTCTATCTCCTGTCCGACCTCTCCTCCGGCTGCACCGCCGAAATCCATTACCTCGATGCCGGATACAACACCGTCGGCATGAAAAACCCCAACGCGCCCGATCTCACCGGACCTGGGGCCGGACCCGGGGCCGGACCCGGGGCCTGACCCGGGCAGAAAGCCAGGAAAGGCGCGGTCTGCTTGTGACCTGCTCGTGAACGAAAAAAATCACACGAACGTCATGATCCGGCACGGCGCTCCGGAATCCGCCGCCGGAACTGTCGGGTCGCCCCGAACCCCCCGGGGAAAAAGCGGCGCGCACGGCGCTTCCGCCACGAAGCCACGCTGTCGTTGCGTCGCCGTCCCCGGCCCGGCCCGAAATGTCCCATAACAGTTTCGGCCATCTCTTCCGCGTCACCACCTGGGGCGAAAGCCACGGCCCCGCCATCGGCTGCGTCATCGATGGCTGTCCCCCCCGCCTCCCCCTGTCCGAAGCCGATATCCAGCCCTTCCTCGACCGGCGCCGCCCCGGCCAGTCCAAATTCACCACCCAGCGCCAGGAACCCGATGCCGTGCGCATCCTCTCCGGCGTCTATCAGGGCCAAACCACCGGCACTCCCATCGCCCTGCTGATCGAGAACACCGATCAGCGCTCAAAGGATTACGCCGATATCGCCCGCGCCTACCGCCCCGGCCACGCCGATTACACCTACACGGTCAAATACGGCATCCGCGACCCGCGCGGCGGCGGCCGCTCCTCCGCGCGCGAAACCGCGATGCGGGTCGCCGCCGGCGCCATCGCCCGCCGCATCCTCGGCCCCGGCGTCATCATCCGCGGCGCCCTCGTCCAACTCGGCGCGCGCCCCATCGCGCGCGACCGGTTCGACTGGGCCGAGGTCGAGCGCAACCCCTTCTTCTGCCCCGATGCCGATGCCGTCCCCGATTGGGAAGCCCATCTCACCGAAATCCGCCGGCAAGGCAGTTCCCTCGGCGCCGTGATCGAGGTCGAGGCGCTTGGTGTCCCCCCCGGCCTCGGCGCCCCCATCTACGCCAAGCTCGACGCCGATCTCGCCGGCGCGCTCATGGGCATCAACGCCGTCAAGGGCGTCGAAATCGGCGCCGGTTTCGCCGCCGCCAGCCTCACCGGGCCCGAAAACGCCGACCCCATGCACATCGACGCGGCCGGCCAGGTCAGCTTCCTCGCCAACCATGCCGGCGGCATCCTCGGCGGCATCTCGACCGGCCAGCCCATCATCGCCCGGATCGCGGTCAAGCCCACCAGTTCCATCCTGGTCCCGGTCGCAACCATTGACCAGAACGGCAACAACACCACCCTATCCACCAAGGGCCGGCACGATCCCTGCGTCGGCATCCGCGCCGTCCCCGTCGCCGAGGCCATGGTCGCCTGCGTCCTCGCCGACCATTTATTACGCCAAAACGCCTATTCGCATTTGGATCACCCCCGAACGGACATACCGGACTATTAAATTTTTTATAGTTTTCGGCTTGCTACCCGCCAACCCCGCCCGGTAAGGGGCGGCATGCCTTTACGCGCGCCACCAGTAACGGCCTTTGAAAACCTCGCCACGGCAGCGCCGGTCTTGGCAAAACCGATCGACCTGGCTCCCCGCTTCAGGCAATTGTGCGGCGCACAACTTACCGTCCGCGCCGAAAGCCTCGCCGCCACCATCGCCCTGAGCCCCCGCGCCGGCCGCGTCCTGCAGGCCCGCCACGCGCTCGAACTCACGCTCGCCCGCCTGCTCGAGCCTGGCCGCGCGCCCACCAGTTCCGCCGAACGCCGCATCCTGGCCTTCGCCGAACGTCTCGCCACCCTGCATGCGCGCCTGCCCCCCTCCGGTCAGCCCCGCCTGGAAGCCGCCATCGACCACGCGCTCTCCGGCACGCAAAGCCTGGTCCCCCTGTTCCATCTCGTGCGCACCATCGCGCTCCAGCAGGGCCGCGGGTTCGCCGTCCATCCCGCCGGGCTCGCCGACGGAGCCCCCTACGACCTCCTCCTCACGCGCGCCGACGAACACGCCGAGCTCGCCTGCGAAACCGTCTCCGCCGATGATGGCCGCGACCTGCACCGCAGCGCCTGGTTCCACCTCGTCGACGGTATCGACCCCGACCTGCAAACCTGGCTCTCCGCCCATCCCGGCCGATACCTGCTCAAACTCACCCTGCCCCAGGGTCTGCGCCAATCGCCCGACCCGTCCTGCCTCGCCACCCTCGCCACCCTGCAACGCCGCATCCGCGAAATGCTCGTCGAAAAGCGCCGCGCCGACCAGGACGAGGCCGCCGTCATCCGCCTCGATCCGCTGCTGCTCGCCGGCGCCCAGGCCAACGAACTCGGCCTCATGGACGCGCTGCGCGAACAATTCGGCCCCGAAGCCCAGCTCGCCGTCACCCGCTCCGGCAACGGCGTCTTCGTCATGGCCGCCCGGGCCGGACGCGAGAACCATATCGGCACCGCCATCCGCCATCGCCTCGGCGCCATCGCGCCCACCCGCCTCACCGGCGCCCACCCCGGCATCGTCGCCATCTTCCTCGAAGACACCGACCGCGCCGAATGGTGCCGCCTGCGCGATACGCTCCAACTCGAGGGCGAGATCCGCCAATTCCTCACCACCCCGGAAGCCACGCCCATCGCCGCCGTCACCGCCGCGACCCGTATCGAACTGCTCGACCCCAGCGCGGCCGACTGCGCCCCCGAAGGCGAACTCCGCTTCCGTAACCCCTCCCACAAAGCCGCCAAATCCCCGGGCCTCGCCCCCTCCATCC
>JAJXVA010000089.1 GCA_021782435.1 Pseudomonadota bacterium | reverse complement strand
GCCAACGGGCAGCAACCTGTTGCTGAACCTGCTGGCCGGCGGGTTTGGACTGCCCCCCCTGCCCTTCCTGGCCGCGAGCCTGTTGGGGTATCTGCCGCAGACGCTGGTGTTTTTGCTGCTGGGCACCGGGATCCGGCTGGGCCACGGAATGGTGTTGGGACTTGGCCTCGCGGGGTTCGGGGTTTCTCTGGGGCTGGGCCTGCTATTGCTGCGCCGGTTGCGCGGCGCGGCGTGACCGGACGGGCGAGATACCTCGCCCGGGAAATCACGCGCGCGGCTTGTAGATCAGCAGCCGGACGCTACCGGGAAGGTAGCTTGGCCATTGGCCGGGCGCCGGTTGGCCCGCTGGCGTGGCGGTCACGAGGTACAGAGTGCCGGTGCTGGGATCGAGGGTCATGGTGCGGGCGCCGGGCTCGGTTTGCATCTCGGCCAGTTTGCGCAAGGTGCCGGTGGGGCTCTCGGCAAAAATGGACAGCGAGCCGGCGCCGTTGGCGCTGAACACGCGGTGGCGCGCGAGATCGATCAGCGCGAAATCGGTGCCGGACGCGATCGGCAGGGTTTGGGTGACGCGGCCGGATGCCGTGTCGATGACGACCAGGCGGTTATTCCTGCAACTGGTGAACACGCGATGGGTGGCGGCATCGACCGCGATACCGTGCGGAGACTGGCACATGGGCACCGCGTAATCGGCGGTGAGGCGGCCGGCCGCGATATCGAGCTTCACGACGTGGCTGGTGCTGGCGATATTGATGTAGACAGTACCGGCGCCATCACTCCCCGGGGCTTCGGGCTTGCCGGGCAGGGCGATGGTTTCGCGCACGGTTTCGGCCACGGTAGCGATCAGGGTCGCGGATTTCGCATCCCCCGCGACGACGACCAGCGTGTGATGGACGGGGTCGTAGGTCATGCCGTCCGCATCGCGCGGGACGCGCAGGGTTTTCCGCAGGGCGAGGGTTTTTCCGTTGAATACGGAGACGGTGCCCGCGCGGCCGGAATCGGCGAAGATATCGCCGTTCGGCGCCACGAACTGGCCATGCGCGCCATCGAGCCCACCCAGGCGGGCGAGGATTTTGCCGGCATGGGGGTCGATCACATCGGTATGGTCGGCGTGCGCCACCAGCACATGGCCCGTCGGCTCGTCGCAGCTGAGATAGTCCCAGTGGTCGGGCGCGCCGAGAGGGATGGTCCCGGACAGGGTATAGAGCGGCGCGCCGAGGGCGGGCGCCGAGACGGTGGCCACGAGCGCGGCGAGGGCAAGGCTAACCATGGGCGGAAGGCTCCTCAAGGGGCGGACGGGCCCGCGAACAGGGGGGTCATGTCGACCACACCCGGCGCGTTCGCGTGGCCGAGATGGCGAGAGATGCCGAACGCATCCTCGACGGTGCGGAGCAGCGAATAGTGGCTGTAGGGGGTGTTGTCGAACTCGTGGCGGGGGCCGTGATTGGTTATGACGATGGTGGCGATGCGGCCGGCGCCGAAATTGGCCAGGCTTCCGGGCACGGTGCCACAGCAGCCCTGGCGCTGATGGGGATGGTTTTTGGCGTCCTCGTCGAAGGTGATGACGATGGCCATGTTGTCGGGGCCACGCCAGGCGGCGCTGCGCATGAGTTGCGCGACGATGCGGCCGGTGACGCGGTCACCGCGGGCGATGAGGCCGGATTTGTTGGCATAGGAGCAGTCGGGCGGCACGTTGGCGCCGGCGCGGCCGTGCATTTCATCGCACTGGTCGGGCACGATGTGGGCGTAGTTGGGTAGCGTGTTGGCGGCGATATCGGCCGCAAGCTGACGCAGCGGCACGATATGGGCGGCACGGTCGGGGCTGTTCTGAACCTCGGCGAAATTCATGAAGCCGTTATGCTTCGAGGCATAAAGCCCCTGGGGCAGGTGCTGCGGATTTTCCGCGGTTGCGGGATATTCGACGTCCATCGCGCCGGGCCTGGGCAGCGCGCCGTAATAGGCTTTCCAGGTTAGGCCGTGGGCGGTGAGCTGGTCCATCAGGCTTTCGGCCTGGATGGTGTGGTTGGCGTAGAACGGACGGTTGGATTTTCGGCAATAACGGCTCGGATTATGCGGGGTGCAGAAATACCCGTCATCATCGTGGATGCCGAATGTATCTCCGCCGAGCATAGCGACGTAATTTCCCTCGCTGGGATGGACGATGCCGTAATAGTCGGACGCGATGCCGTAGGTGTGGGCAAGCCGGGTGATATTGGGCGTATCCGGCTGGTTCATGATGTCGTCATAGCCCTTGTTTTCCTCGAGGATGACGAAGATGTGGGCGTAATGCGGCAGGGCCGGGACGGTAGCGGCGCGCTGCGCCAGCGCGAAGCGCGGCAGGGCGAGAAGGGCGAGAAGGGCGAGGTGGGTTGGGCGCAAGGGAACCTCCGCGGTGGCAAGCCCGCTGCCGGGGGACGGCCGGGATGATGAAGGCCCGCGTGGGTGGCGGCGGGCGGGCGCAGTGCATGGCCGGCATTGGCCGCCGGACGGTGTGGGCGGCGCCGGCTTTAGGAGGGGGTCGCCGGCTTGTCGAGCCGGGTGGGCGGGGTTGTGGATGAAGGTTTCATGACAGGAGCGCGTGGCGGTTCAGGGATCGAGGCGGAGCAGGCAGAGGCGCGGGCGGCCTGGGCCGGGGTCGATTTCGTCACCGGGTTCGGCGCCGAGCAGGGCCTCGGCGAGTGGCGCGCGCCAGGAGATGAGCCCCCGCGCGGGTGCCGCCTCGTCCTCGCCGACGATGCGCCAGACCTGGGTCGATCCATTGTCGCGGGCGAGGGTGACCTGGGCGCCGAACACGACGCGGCCTGGTGACGCGGCGAGCGGCGGCACCAGTTCGGCGTTGGCTTCGCGGGCCCGCCAGTAGCGCAGGTCCCGGGCGAGGGTGGCGCGGGCGGGATCTTGCGCGGGAAGGGCGGAAAGGGCGGCGCCAAGCCGGGCGATTTCCGCGCGGATCGCGGCGAGACCGGCGGGCGTGACCGGATTGGGGCCGGGCGGCACCGGCCGCTCCGGTGGCAGAGCGGCTTCGGCGGCGGCGGCGTCCTCGGAGACGAAGGCACGGCTCATGGCAAGCGGCATCCTGGCGCAACGGCGCCCCTGGAGATGGGCACGAGACGCGGACGGCGCCAGCCGTCGGCCCGCGGCTGGCGGGATCAGTTCAGGGTCATGAGATAGTCCGCGTGGCTGACCTGGCCCGGCGTGATCAGGCGGGCATTCGCGATGCGCACGGAATGGAGTTTGCCGTCGAGCTCGCGGGACCAGAAATCGAGGAAACGGTGCAGGGCCGGAAAGCGGGGCGCGAGGTCGTATTCCTGCCAGAGATAGGATTGCAGGACGTTGGGATGGTCGGGCAGGTGATAGAGGATCTCGGCGGTGGTGAGGCGATAATCCTGCATCTGACGGCTAAGGTTCATACGGCTGTCCCAGGGCTCGGTGCCGCGGATTGGGCCGGGATTGGCGTATTGTGCGCGGCACAGGGCAGCATCGCGAAAAAGCTGGCGCCGTTTCAAGAAAAAAATTCATGGAAATCAGTGGCTTGGCACTCGCCTCCGGGGAGTGCTGCTTAGCGCTTGACTTGGCCGCGGCAGCTTCCTAGATGCGCGTCTGACGGGTTTCTGGCACTCGAGCTATGTGAGTGCCAACAGACCCAGGCGGCCGGGCGACCCGGCCGCATGACCCACCAGTAGGAGGCACCATGCAGTTCCGTCCCCTGCACGACCGTGTTGTCGTGAAGCGCGTCGATGCTGAAACCAAGTCGGCCGGCGGGATCATCATTCCCGACACGGTCAAGGAAAAGCCGATGGAAGGCGAAGTGATCGCGGTTGGCCCGGGCGCTCGCAACGACAAGGGCGAGATCGTGGCTCTGGATGTGAAGGTCGGCGATCGGATCCTGTTCGGCAAGTGGTCGGGCACCGAGGTCAAGCTGAACGACGAGGACCTGCTGATCATGAAGGAAAGCGACATCATGGGGATCATCGAGGGGCATGTGGCTGCCAAGAAGGCGGCCTGAGTTCCCTGCGGATTACCGGATCGTTTCGTATCGGTTTTAAGGAGTACTGAGAATGGCTGCTAAGGAAGTTCGCTTCGGCGGCGATGCGCGTCAGCGCATGCTGCGCGGCGTCGATATTCTGGCTGACGCGGTGAAGGTGACGCTGGGGCCGAAGGGTCGCAACGTGGTCATCGACAAGAGCTTTGGCGCGCCGCGCATCACCAAGGACGGTGTGACGGTGGCGAAGGAAGTCGAGCTGTCGGACAAGTTCGAGAACATGGGCGCGCAGCTGGTGCGCGAGGTCGCGACCAAGACCAACGACGTGGCCGGCGACGGCACGACGACCGCGACCGTGCTGGCGCAGGCGATCGTGCGCGAAGGCGCGAAGTCGGTGGCCGCGGGAATGAACCCGATGGACCTGAAGCGCGGCATCGACAAGGCGGTGGCCGCCGTGGTCGAGGAGCTGAAGGCGCGCAGCCGCAAGATCACCACCCCGGCCGAGACGGCGCAGGTGGGCACGATTTCCGCCAATGGCGAGCACGAGATCGGCAAGATGATCTCGGAAGCGATGCAGAAGGTCGGCAATGAGGGCGTGATCACGGTCGAGGAAGCCAAGGGCATCCAGACCGAGCTGGATGTGGTCGAAGGCATGCAGTTCGACCGCGGCTATGTTTCGCCCTACTTCATCACCAACGCCGAGAAGATGATCGCGGAGCTGGATAACCCGTATATCCTGATCCACGAGAAGAAGCTGTCGGGCCTGCAGCCGATGCTGCCGCTGCTCGAGAGCGTGGTTCAGAGCGGCCGCCCGCTGCTGATCGTGGCCGAGGACGTGGAAGGCGAGGCGCTGGCCACCCTGGTGGTGAACAAGCTGCGCGGCGGGCTGAAGATCGCCGCCGTCAAGGCGCCGGGCTTCGGTGATCGTCGCAAGGCGATGCTCGAGGATATCGCGATCCTGACCGGTGGCCAGGTGATCAGCGAGGATCTGGGCATCAAGCTCGAGAACGTGACCCTGAACATGCTGGGCCGCGCCAAGAAGATCCTGATCGAAAAGGAAAACACCACCATCGTCGAGGGGGCCGGCGAAAAGGCCGACATCACCGGGCGCTGCAACCAGATCCGGGCGCAGATCGAGGAGACCACCTCGGACTATGACCGCGAGAAGCTGCAGGAGCGTCTGGCGAAGCTCGCCGGCGGTGTGGCGGTGATCCGCGTTGGCGGCTCGACCGAGATCGAGGTGAAGGAGCGCAAGGACCGCGTTGACGACGCGCTGCACGCGACCCGCGCCGCGGTCGAGGAAGGTATCGTGCCGGGCGGCGGTGTTGCCCTGGCCCGCGCCAGCCTGGTGCTGAGCAAGCTGCACCATGCCAATGACGACCAGCGCGTCGGCATCGAGATCGTGCGCCGCGCGTTGCAGACGCCGCTGCGCCAGATTGCCGAGAACGCTGGCGAGGACGGCGCGGTGGTTGGCGGCAAGGTGCTCGAGAATCCGGATTACAACTATGGCTTTGACGCGCAGACCGGCGAGTTCAAGGACATGGTGGCGGCCGGCATCATCGACCCGACCAAGGTGGTGCGGGCGGCCCTGCAGGACGCGGCGTCGGTTGCCGGCCTGCTGGTGACGACCGAGGCCATGATTGCCGAGAAGCCCGAGAAGAAGGCGCCGGCGGCGCAGGCTCCGGGCGGCATGGGTGACATGGACTTCTGATAGCCGGCTGGGCGGGATACCGCCCGGAGGGTAAGTCCAGGGGGGCGGGTCGGTTGGCCCGCCCTTTTGTTTTGGCCGTGTCGGATCGCCGGAGCCGATACCCGGCAAGCCAGCCGATGACGGAAACCTTCAAATGATCGTCAGCATGGATTGACTTTGCCGGCCTTTCCATGTGACGGTCCTGACGCAATCGATTTTGGCTTGGCTTGCTGCGCCTCCGTCCCCGTGTCGATCTGGTCGGGAACGTGCCTCAAGACGTTTCCAGACACGGTTGTCTTCCTCGTTGGGCATTAGGTCCGGCGACTAATACGGAGAGTAGTCTATCCATGGCCATCGGGTCGGTTAAGTGGTTCAACGCCACGAAGGGTTTCGGGTTCATCATGCCGCAGGATGGCGGCCGGGACGTGTTCGTTCATATCACCGCGGTGCAGGCCGCCGGCCTGAAAGGGCTGAACGAGGGACAGAAAGTGTCTTTCGATGTCGTGATGGAACGGGGCAAGTCCGCCGCCGCCAATCTCAAGCTTGCCTGACTTCCGGGCCTTTCGGCCGCATGAATTCGCGTAAACGCACGGCGCACCGGGTAACCCCCGATGCGCCGTGTTTTTTTGTATCTGGATCCGTCGTCGCAGCGACATTCGAGGAGAGACGTTAATGCCTGTCGGTACCGTGAAGTGGTTCAACGCCACCAAGGGTTACGGCTTCATCATGCCCCAGGATGGCGGCAAGGATGTGTTCGTTCACATCACCGCCGTGCAGGCCGCTGGCCTGAAGGGGCTGAATGACGGCCAGAAGGTCACCTATGACGTCGAGATGGAGCGCGGCAAGGCCGCCGCGACCAACCTGAAGTTGGCGTAACCCCCCCAACCCAAACGCGGCCCTGGCCCTGGCACCAGCCGGGGCGGGGCCGTTTTTGTGCCGGATTATGGTTGCGCGATGCGGGCGACAGGCGCAAAAGCCGCTGGCCAGACGGTCGGACGGTCGCTGCGGGGTGTGAGCCACGCAGAGGAAAGTCCGGGCTCCACGGAAACACGGTGCCGGATAACCTCCGGCGGGGGCGACCCCAGGGAAAGTGCCACAGAAAACAAACCGCCCGCTGCGTTCGCGCCGCGGGCAAGGGTGAAACGGGGCGGTAAGAGCGCACCGCGGCCCCGGTAACGGGGCCGGCAGGGTAAACCCCACCGGGAGCAAGACCGAATAGGGGCGATGGCTTGGGCGTTTCCGCCCATTCGCCCGGGTTGGTTGCACGAGGCGCATGGTAACATGCGTCCTAGAGGAATGACCGTCTCGTGCCCTGACAATCGGGCACGAACAGAACCCGGCTTACAGACCGTCTGGCGACGTTCTGCCCCTCCCCCGAAATCCAAAATCGTTCGGCCGCCGCGCCCCCGGAGATTTCCGGGCGCATACCCGTGCCACCTGCCTCCCGGCCGGCATTTTTCCCCAAGCCACCCAGGGAAACCCTTTGACCGCCCAAGATATCCCATGATATCCCATGTGAACCCAGAAATGTCGCGCTGGGGCCATGGATACCGCCGTGACGCTACCTTCAGCCGGGGCCGCCGCCCCCGGGGTGACCGCACCGGATGACTCATTTCATGGGCACGCACCGCAATCGATTGGACGCGAAACTCCGCGTCAGCGTGCCCGCGCCATTCCGCAGCCAATTGCGCGATCAGGGTGGGGCGATTGTGCTGCGGGCCTCGCACCAGTATCCGGCGATCGAGTGCTGGCCGCTGCCGGTTTTCGAGGGGTTCGCGAGGCCGTTGCAGCGAATCGACTTGTTCAGCGAGCGGTATGACGACCTGGCGGCATCACTTTATGCGGATGCCTGCCTGGTGGAGCCGGACAAGGAAGGGCGGGTGATATTGCCGGACCCCCTGGTAACCCATGCGGGGCTGAGCGAGGCGGTCGTGTTCATCGGCCTCGGTCGGGGATTTCATATCTGGGAGCCAGAGGCGGGGCAGGCATTCGTGACCGCGGCGCGGGAACGCGCGCGGAGCGCCGCCCTCACGCTGCCGGCGGAGCCGGGCGCATGAGCGGCGCCGCGAAGCCCGTCGGGCATGTTCCGGTGCTGTGCGATGAGATGTTGGCCTATATGGCGCCGCGTGCGGGAGGGGTTTACCTGGACGGCACGTTTGGCGGTGGCGGCTACGCGGCGGCCCTGCTCAGCGCCGCCCCCTGCACGGTGTGGGCGATAGACCGCGACCCGGAAGCGCTGGCGCGCGGGGCGGCGCTGGCCCGGCCGGGGCTGCACATGATCGAAGGCAGTTTTGGCGACATGACGGCGCTGCTGGCGGCGCGGGGCGTTGGCGCGCTGGATGGTGTGGTGCTGGACCTTGGGGTTTCGTCGTTCCAGATCGATGACCCGGAGCGGGGATTCTCGTTTCGCGCCGATGGCCCGCTGGATATGCGGATGGGCCGGAGCGGCCCCACCGCGGCCGATCTGGTGAACAGGCTGAGCGAGGCGGAGCTTGCCGATATTTTGTATCGGTATGGCGAGGAACGCCGGTCACGCGCGATCGCGCGGCGGATTGTGGCGGCGCGACTCGAGGGGCCGATAACCACGACGGCGGCGCTGGCCCGGCTTATCCGGAGTGTGGTGCGGATGGATGCCTCAGGCATCCACCCTGCGACCCGCAGCTTTCAGGCGCTACGCATACGGGTCAATGACGAATTGGGCGAGGTGACGCGCGGGCTGACGCAGGCGGCGGCGCTGCTGCGGCCGGGCGGGCGGCTGGTGGTGGTTTCGTTCCATTCGCTCGAGGACCGGATCGTGAAGCAATTCATGGCGGAGCGGGCAGGCCGCGCGCCTGGCCCTTCACGACATGACCCGGCGGGGTTGGGGGTCACGGCCGCTCCGGAATTCCGGCTGCTGACGCGCCGGGCGGTGCGCCCTGGCACCGCCGAGACGACCGCCAATGCGCGGGCGGCGAGTGCCAAGCTGCGGGCGATCGAGCGGCTGAAGGAGGCGGCATGATCCGGCCGTTCACGGTGTTGTGTGGCTTGCTGGCGGCGATGGCCGGGCTGTTTTTGTATCAGGCGAAGCAGCGCACCTTGCAACTGGACCGGCGGATAGATGCCGTATTGCACGAAACCGAGCTGGTCCGCGGTCGGACCGCGTTGTTGCGCGCCGATTACGCGGAGTTGAGCCGCCCCGACCGGCTGCTGCAGCTTTCCCAGAAATACCTGGCGTTGCAGCCGACTTCGCCCAGCCAGTTCGTGGAATTGTCGGCGCTTGCGGGGCGGCTGCCGGCGATTGGTAAATTATCGGCTCCGTTCAATCCGGACGATATCGTGTCGCGCCCGGGTGCGGCGCCGGCAGGGGGCGCGCCGGGTGGGGAGCCGGCAGGGGGCGCGCCAGGTGGGGCGTTGGCGGACGCTTTGACACCGGCTGGAACCACCCTGGTTTCCCTGGCCACGAAAAGCACGAGCCAGGAAGCGCGGCCGTTAGTGGCGGCAGCGACCGATGCGCGGCCCTCGACGCACTCCGTAGGATCGGGCCCCGTGGGATCGGGCCCCGTGGGAACGAGGGCCGCGAAGCCTGGCGCCGCACGGGTGGTCAAACGCTCGGTCACACGGTTGGCCGAGGTAGCCCCGCCGACGATGCGAATACCGCCGTCGTCGCGCTGTACCTCGAAACGGTCGGCAATCCGCGAACCTTCTCGCGGCTCGCGCGCGACGTTGCGCGCCGCAAACCGATTATCGCCGTCAAGTCGGGACGCCATGGCGCGGCGGTGCGCGCGGTCGCGGGCCAATCAAGTTCGATTGCGACGGTCGATCTCGCCGTGGACGCGCTCTTCGAGCAGGCGGGGGTGATCCGCACGGAAACGCTCGAGCAGATGTTCGACGT
>JAJXVA010000088.1 GCA_021782435.1 Pseudomonadota bacterium | reverse complement strand
CGGGGCCGGTCGGGCCGCTCGCCGCGGTCACCGGCAGCGGCACCGCGCGGGGCGGATGATCGCGCAGACGCGACAGCACCGCGCCGGCCAGGGCGCTGGCGCCGCCGGGGCCCGGCGCCATCACGAAATCCGCCACCTCGTCCAGCGGCGTGAGGCCGGAATCGGGCAGGATGCCGAAACACGGAACCTCGAGATAGCGGCCCAGATGGCGCAAAACCCCCGCCTGGCCCGAGGGCGACATCGCGAGGCAGGACACGAGACCAACCGGCAGGTCGGCATGGGCCCGGGTATAGGGCTGGTCGCGCAGCACCAGCCGCTCCGCCGCCGGATCGCGCGCGCCGTCATGGCTGAGCACCGGGTAAACCGCGCGCGCGGCGCCCCGCCAGGTTTGCGACAGATCCGCCAGAATGAGGCTCGCCCCCCGCAGGGGCGCCAGCGCCGCGGTGACCGGGGCCATGGCGCCGCCAGGATCCGGAGCGAACCAGTCCGCGAACACCAGGTCCGACAGCACGACCGAAGGCGGCGGCAGCGTGGCGGTGGTGAAATGGACCTTGACACCGAATTCGGCTTCGAGCGGCCCGGTCAGCGCGGTCGCCAGCCGCTGGGTGATCCGCGCATCGCCGAGGCAAACGATACTGAGGCCGATTTCCGCCGCCACCGGCGGCGGTGGCGCCGGAAGCCGGTCTCGCCACCGCGCGTGACCTGCCGCCGCATCCAGGGTGCCATCGGCATGGCGGGGCAAAAAACGGGGCGGCACGAAGCGCACCCTGGCCGGCCGGGAGGCGGCCGCCAGCCGGGCCTCGAGTGCTAAGCTGTCGTCGCGGAAAAAGAAATCCGCGGCCTCGATCAGCAGAAGCGGCGGGGCATCCTGGCGTTCGGGATCCGCGACCGCCGCCCAGGCGGGAAACGCCGTGAGCCACTCGGGCCAGCCCGGTGCGGCCGCCATTTCAGCCGGCGCCATTTCGGCCGCCGCCATTTCAGCCGGCGCCGGCGGCGGGTCGGGCGGGGCTGGTGGCGCGCTGGCATGGGGCCGGCGTCGGAACAGGCGGAAAATCGGCAGACCGGACCCGGATTTGTCGCGCATGACGGCCCATGACCTAGGCTGCCGGCGCCCTGCCCGTCAAATCCGGCTGGCGCGGGCGACGCCCCGCGAAGGGAAAACTGTAGATACTTTGTTCGCCGAGCAGCAGGGCGCGGCCACCGCGCGGGAAAAGCGCCGCGACCGGTGGCGCGAGCAGATCGAGCCCGCCCGTATAAGTCCCGAAAGCCGGCATCAGCACGCGGCAGGAATCGATCACGAAGCAGGGCCGGGTGACCTGGGTGCCACGCAGCGCGATTTGTGCCTTGGGGTGTAAATGGCCGCTGATCTCCGGGGTCTGGGCCGTCGCCGGGCCGGGGATGTGGCGGAAGCTGAGACCATGCTCGATATGCTCGGCGTGGAAGCTGCCGGGCAGGTCGGGCTGCGGCGCGGGGTCGTGGTTGCCGAGCACCCAGCGGAGCGTGAGACCCGAGGTGATCCGCGCGAGCAAGGCGGCGTCGCTGGCGCGCAGGCGGGAGTGACCGCCGGCGTCGTGGAAACTGTCGCCGAGCAGGACCAGCGTGGCGGGGCGGTAGTTCCGGACCAGGGCGTGCAGCCTGGCCAGGGTGGCGGCGGTATCGAGCGGCGGCACGAGCTGGCCGCGCAGCGCCGCGGCGCTGCCCTTTTCCAGGTGGAGATCGGCGACCGCGAGCAGACGCCGCTCCGGCCAGACCAGCGCGCCCGCGCGGTCGAGCAGCAAACGATGTCCGCCGAGATGCCAGGGGGCGGCGCGGGTCATTGCGCCCGCGCCTCGGCGGCGAGGGCTTCGGCTTCCGCCAGGAGGGCGTCCTCGCTGGCGGCGGTGCGAACCCTCTCCCGCCCGATCTCGAGCAGAACGGGTACCGCAAGCGGAGAAATCCGGTCGAGTCGAACCACGGTGAGCCTGCCTTGAACGCGGGCGAGCATGGCGGCCAAACGGCCAAGATCCGTCAAGCCCGCCGCCGCGTCGGCGCGGGTGGCGCGCAGCAGCACATGGTCGGGCTGGTAGCGGCGAAGCACGTCATAGATCAGATCGGTGTTGATGCTGACCTGGCGGGCATTGCGGCGCTGGCCCGGCAGATCGCGCTGCACCAGGCCGGCTATGACCGCGACCTGACGGAAGGTGCGCCGGAGCAGAGAGGAGTCTGCCATCCACGCCTCCAGATCGTCACCGAGCATGTCCTGGTCGAACAAAGTGGCGAAATCGTCCGCGGGTTCGGCCGACCAGATGCCGAGCACATAGTCGGTCGCGACGAAGCCGAGCGGCTTCTGCCCGAGCCGTTCCATGCGGCGGGTCAGCAGCATGCCGAGCGTCTGGTGGGCGTTGCGGCCCTCGAACGGATAGGCCACCAGATAATGGCGGTCGCCACGCGGGAACAGCTCGATCAACAGGTTATCGGGCCCCGGCAGAACGGAGCGGGAGGATTGCTGCGACAGCCAGTCCCGCACCGGTTCGGGCAGGGCGGACCACGCGGCCGGATCGTGCAGCAAGGCGCGCACGCGGGTGGCAAGATAGGTCGACAGCGGCAATCGGCCGCCGGCATAGGCGGGAATTTTGGGATCGCCGGTGCCGCCATCCTCGGCCTCGACCCAGTTCTCACGCAGCGCGCGAAAGCGCAGCAGGCGGCCGGCGAAAAGAAACGTATCGCCGGGGCGAAGCATGTTGGCGAAATATTCCTCGATCTCGCCCAGTATCAGTCCCCCGCCGCGGCCGCGGCCGAGTCGGACACGAAGCAGCGGCGCCTCGACGATGGTGCCGATATTCATGCGATGCTGGCGGATGATGCCGGCATCCCGGACGAAGACGCGACCCTTGCTGTCAAGGAACAGCTTCCGGTAGCGCTCGTAGCCGGCGAGCGCATAGCCACCGGTCGCGACGAAATCGAGCACATCGTCGAAATCGCGCCGGGAAAGGTCGGCATAGGGCGCGGCGGTTCGGATCTCGCTGAAGACCTGATCCGGATCGAACGGGCCGGCGCAGGCCAGGGTAAGCAGGTGCTGGGCCAGCACATCGAGCCCGCCAGGGCGTGGGGGATCCCCATCGAGATCGCCAGCGGCGATGCCCTCGATCGCGGCCTCACATTCCAGCACCTCGAAGCGATTGGCGGGAACGAGAATGGCGCGCGAGGGCTGATCAAGCCGATGGTTGGCACGGCCGACGCGTTGGAGCAGGCGGCTGACACCTTTCGGCGCGCCGACCTGGATGACCTGATCGACATCCCCCCAGTCGAGCCCGAGATCGAGCGAGGCGGTGGCAACGACGGCGCGCAGCCGGCCCTCCGCCATGGCGGCCTCGACCCGCTGGCGGAGCGCGGGTTCGAGACTGCCGTGATGAATAGCGATCGGCAGATTAGCCTCGTTGAGGTGCCAGAGCGCCTGGAACATGAGCTCGGCCTGGGCGCGGGTGTTGACGAACACGAGCGTGAGGCGGGCGGCTGTGATGCGGGCAAGAATTTCCGGCGCGGCGCCGAGCCCCATGTGGCCGCCCCAAGGCAGACGCCCCGCCGGCAGCATAAGGCTGAGTTGGGGGGGGGCGCCGCCCGTTTCGGTGATGAGTTCCGCGCTGCCTGGCCGGGCATCGGGCGCCACGAACGCGCGCAGGGCGGGAATATGGGCCGCGGTGGCAGACAGCCCGATGCGGACGGCGCCCGGCGCAAGGGTTGCCAGTCGAGCGAGGCAAAGCGCCAGCTGGTCGCCGCGCTTGGTGCCGGCAAGGGCATGGACCTCGTCAATAATGATATGACGCAGCTTCGCGAACTGGTTCGAGGCGGCGTCGTGGCTGAGCAGCAGGGAAAGGCTTTCCGGGGTGGTGAGCAGAATATTGGGAAGCGCCTGGCGCTGGGCCGCGCGGTCGCGCCGGGAGGTGTCTCCGGTGCGGGTGGCGAGCGAAAGGGGTAGGCGAAGTTCACTTATAAGGGTTTGCAGGTTGCGCGCGATGTCGGCGGCCAGCGCCTTCAGCGGGCTGACATAAAGTGCAACCAACCCATCCAGCGAATGGTCCGCGGCCACGGCCAATATGGGCAGAAAACCGGCAAGGGTTTTGCCTCCGCCCGTGGGCGCGAGAACAAGGCAGGCGCGGCCGGTCCCAGCGGCCGATAGCACGGCCAATTGGAACGGACGGGGCACCCATCCACGCTGGGCGAACCAGGCGTGCAGTTCGGCAGGTAGCAAGTCGGACATGGGGACAGTGTGACCCGAATGGCATGGCTGAGCCAACGTGACCAGGTGAGGCAACCAGAGGACGCGCTTGTCCTGATGAAATTGGCCTACACCGGCACGTGCTAACGGGTGGCTTCGACCGCCAAGCGCGGAACGCTGCGGCGCAGCGACACGGTCTTTGTCAAAAGAAACTTTGATACTAGCCAGATTTTGATGACAATTTTATGAAACTTATGTTTCATTCATATGAATTAAGCTTCTTATTGTGTTTAGTATATGGTAAATAAGATTTTACTGCATTCTATGCTGTCTGTTGCTTTCCAGTTCTGAAATTTTCAGACACATGCGCCCGGTCCGCGCCTTGGTGCGCGTCTCAGACGGATGGTGACCGATGGCATATGAACCCAGTGCAGGCCTTTTACGCCGCTTCGCTTTTTCCGCCCTATTGTTGGCCAGCACGGCTCCGCTCGCCTTTGCCCAGAGCGCGGGCACGACAGTGAATGCTGGTGAGGTTTCGGCCAATGCCGGACAGGCCGGCGAGACCACTGGCACCAAGAACCCGACCAAGAAACAGGTATTCGACAGCGGAGAGACCGTTCGCGTGCTGACACCGGAGGACGTGCAAGGAATCGGGCCGGCCGCCGGCGGCGCACAGAGCTTTGGCCTGACGCCAGGTGCCTATGTGAACGGATATGGTAATACGGGCGCCACCAAATACTCGATCGCACTCGATGGGATCGGCCAGGGTTGGGGCGGCTATGGGGGCTATTCGGGCAACGCTTCCTTGATGGTCACGCTGGATGGGGTGCCGATTGTCGACCCGATCACGGGCTTGTGGGCATCGGCTTCAGTGCCAGATTTCTCGATCTTTCAGGGTCAGTCTGTTACTTATGGTCCCGGCGACGCCCAGAATCGCTGGTACAACAATATCGGTGGCAACGTTGAGTTCACGCCCATGCAGCCGACCGCGAAGCCCGGCGGGTTCATTAACCTGACCTATGGCAGCTACGACGAGCAGATGGTGGATTTCGGCCTGAATTCCGGGGAATATGATGGGTGGTCCACCTTCCTCGGCGGTAGCTTCGGGATGTCGAATTCCTACCGCGTGGGGCCGGATGGATTCAACAACCCCTCCAACGATTACGAGCTTTACAGCAAAACCGTGAAGCGCTTTAGCCATGGCGATATCAGCTTCGGTGGCTACTTCGCGCGGAGCGCGGGTTACCGCCCCCAGGTGATCCCAACCGAGCCAAATCCGTATATCACGGTGAACGGCCAGAATCCGAACGGCACGCCGGTGCCAGGGACGCAGTACAGCCAGAAAACCTGCGGCTTCTACTGCACGCCAGGCTTCAACCAATACGAGAAATGGGACGTGAACCAGCTTTGGATGCTATATTCGCGCTTGAACCTGTATATCGATGATGGGTTCTCGTTCCACAACCTGGCATATTTCGTGCGCGAGGACCGACTGCATTCCCGGCTTTACGATTCCTACCCGCTGGATGCGGCCAATCAGTATGAGTACAACAATCCCCATTCCTATTGGTACGGTGATCGCGGCTGGTTCGAGAAAAAACTGGGCAGTATGAACACGCTTTCGTTCGGCGGCTATCTGCAGCAGGCGGAATACACGACCCAGAACGCATTCTACAACACCAGCGCCCCGTATTTCGGCAGCCGATCTGCGCCAAACGCAAAGTATCGAAGCGGCGTCTTCAACCAATTCGATCGCGCTGTTTTCCTGCAGGACGATTTCACGCCGCTACCCAATCTGCATATCACGCCGGGCATACGCTACGTGGCCTTCGACACGAGTTACTATGACAATGCCGCGAACTATTTCCCCAACGCAACCGGACACAATCAGGGAGCTGGTCCGTTCGGTACTGCCGGACGCAGCTTCAGCGAGCCGGAACCCTCGGTCGAGGTGAATTATCAGCCGGCGCCATGGCTGGCGATCTATGGCAGTTATGAGCAGGCCTACAAGACACCTCAGGTCGGCGGTGGTGGTGGCCTGTATCAGGCGGTTTCGCCTTCGTATGCCGGACTGGCGCTTGCCTCCGAATACCAGGCGGGCTTCAAGGTCCTGCTCAACGATCCGTCACTCTTTCTGAACCATTTTGATGTCGGCGCTAACTATTTCTATCTGCGCTATGCTGACCAGGCGATCAACACCACGCTGGCCAACGGGAATGGCATTCTGTCTTTCGGAACATCCGATTATCAGGGGGCGAATTTCTACATCGACGACAACATCACGCCGCAGTTGCACGCATTCGCCAATGCGAGCGTGGTTCAGGCTATTTATTCTAACTATGTCACCGGCAATCTGGCGGCGCCAACAAGCTATAATAATTCGCATGTGCCATACGTGCCGGATGCGACTCTCAACGTCGGTGCCGACTATAAAATTCCAGTCGGCACCACGATATTCGATCCGTATCTGCTGTTTCAATACACTGGCGCGCAATACATATTCAACAACGTCACCGCGGCACCCAGCAACCAGCAACTGGCATCTTACAACACACTTAACCTCGGCTTCAATACTTCAACTCCCGTGCACCTGATGGGTCACGAACAGACCCTGAAGATCTCCTTCAACGTATTGAACGCGACCAATAACCGCTACAATTCCTATCTGTTTCTGAGCAGTGGCGGGTATTTCGGCACCGCTGGCAACGCCCCGGCGCCTTATGGCAGCGGCTATCAACTGGCCTATCCCGGTGCGCCGCTGACTTTTTATGGCTCGGTCGGACTGAGTTTCTAAGACAACCGACTTTGGGACACAGGTTGGGCGGGGTACGACCCCGCCCAACGGATTTTTGTTTGTCATAAAACTGTCATCCGATTGCGGTGGCAATGACGCTATCAGCACCACGCAACACCTTACGAATGGTTCCCTACCGTGCAGTCTATCATCCGAATTGCGAATTATTCTGACGGCGTATTGTATGCCCTGGCAGCGCTGCAATTGCTGGAACTGGCAGTGATACTGGACCGTGCATGGTTCCTGCGCCGAACCATTCTGTTCGGTAAAAAGCTGATCAACCGGGTGGCGGCGCATGGCAGTATCGGGCCAGGCGAGTTGCGGGCGCTGACAAAGGAGGCGGGAGAATTACCGGAATCCGGGATCTTGGCCGCCGCCTGCGAAGTGGAATGGCACAACACTGCCAAGCTGGATGCGCGCATGGAAGAAACAATCCTGCTGACCGCGCCGACCCTGGACCGACGCCTTTGGGTGTTGGATACAACCGTGACGCTGGCGCCGCTGCTGGGCCTCTTCGGCACTATTCTCGGCATGTTCCGCGCCTTTTCTGTGCTGGGCAAACCCGGTACCGCGCCAACCGCAGTGACCGGCGGTGTGGCGATTGCGCTGGTCACCACCGCGGCAGGCATTTTCGTCGCGATGGTTGGGTTACTGGCCTATAACGGCCTGTCCAATTCGGTGCGCCAGGTGGTGCACCAGATGGAGACTCTGCGCACTCTGCTGCTAAACCGCCTGGCAGCGCCAGCCACCCGCGCCAGTATTGCTGCGGAGTAAACACTCGTGAAGTCTCGGATGCGCTATTTCGAGGAACGCCGCGGCCGTGTCGAGATCATTCCGATGATCGACGTGATGCTGTTCCTGCTGGTATTTTTTGTGATCGTGACGCTCCAGATGATTCCGGATGCCGGGGTCGCGTTGCAGTTGCCAAACGCCCACGCCGTGCAGCAACTGCAGAAGCCCGAAGTGGTGATCAACGTTCTTCATGACGGCACGATGCAGGTCAAGGGCACCACGATGGATGTTGCACGCCTGACCGCGCTGCTGCGCGCGACCAGCCCGGATCCGAAGAACGTCCAGGTGACGATCGCCGCGGCGAAGGACACGCCTTTCCAGAATTTCGTGCACGCGATGGATGCCTGCCGCGATGCCGGCGTCACCGATATCGGCATTGCTGCGCAGCCGATCGCCAGCGCGGATAGCCAATGAGCGCTTCGACGTTGATGGACGGCATGCCGACTGGGGATAGATTTTGGCGCGCGCTCGCTGTGGCGGCGGCGCTGGAGGCTGCGGGCATTGCGCTTCTGGTAAGCCTGGCCCATCAGAAGCCGCAAGAACAGCCGACGGCGCGCGTGCAGGTGCATCTGGCCGCGGCAGCGCCGCCGAAACCTTTGCCGCCGCCGCCGCCGCCTCCCCCCCCTCCGGCAGTAACGCAACCTCCCGTGCCGGTGTTGCCCAACCTGGCACAACCGCCGCCCTTACCCCCTGCTCTGCCCCGCGCCCCCCGTGGTACGCATAAGCCACCGCCGAAGGAAGCACCGACGCCCCCCACGGCCGAGGATGCCAAGCCGCCACCACCGCCGCCACCGGCGCCACCGGCCAGCGCCGCCCAGCAGGCGACCGAGACCGAGATTTACACCGCTACGCTGCGCCGTCGGGTACAGGCCAATCTGGTTGTGCCTGAAACCCTGCGCGAGATGGGCATTGACGGCACCACGGCGGTGACAATTACCATCGCTCCAGACGGGCAATTGCTGGCGGCACAAGTCGTCCAATCATCGGGTAGCGGTGCGATTGACCGGGCGGCTTTGGCCACTGTGCACGCCACTCATATGCCGCCCTTCACACCCAAGATGCCCAGGCGTGCGATGACATTTCGTCTGCTGGTGCGCCTTTCCACGGAGTGAGCGGCAAATGGATACGCCGGCCCTGCCATCCTGGAGTGATGGGTGACGGCACCGATACAGCGCCCGAGAGATTGAGTTCTTTTGGAGTGTCACTGTTCACAAAGCGCGCCGGGCTTCTCTCATCTGCTGGAGCCGCCCCACGCCCCTTCCCTCCCCCGACGCAGAACCGCCAGTGCGGTCCCATGGAGTGTCGTGTTGGCAGCAGCGATGACGGTGCCGCCTTGCATCGGGAGGTTGCCCGCGAGATCGGTGATAACGCCGCCGGCGGCGCGGATCAGGGGAATGAGAGGCACGATATCGTAGGGGGCTAGGCCGGCCTCGACTACGAGATCGATATGGCCAGCGGCGAGCATGGCGTAGGCATAGCAATCTCCGCCGTAGCGTTGCAGGCGGCAGCGCGCGGCGAGCAAAGTGTAGGCCGGGGCGAGGCCGGCAGCTTCCAGCAGGCCGGGATGGGTGCTGTAAAGCGTGGCCTCCTCGAGGCGGCGGATCGGGCTGGTCGCGAGCGGAGCGGCATGGCCAGGGCCGAGCACCCGAGCGCCGGTGGCCGGGGTGGCGAGGAAGGTTTCGCCGGTAATGGGCTGGTGCATGAGCCCGGCGACGGGCTGGCGGTCGAGCACCAGGCCGGCAAGGATGCCCCAGCCGAGCATACCTGAGATGAACGATCGG
>JAJXVA010000087.1 GCA_021782435.1 Pseudomonadota bacterium | reverse complement strand
GGCATGGTGGGCGCGGGCAGCGGCAGCGGCGCGGGCGGCGGCCGCGCCGATTTTCGTGCCCTGTTGAAAATCTACGCGCTGTGGCGGCGCCAGGCGTTCTGGCTGGCGCTCGGGCTGGCGGTGGCGCTGGCGGCCATGGCCGCCGGGCTATGGCTGCTGACCCAATCGGGCCGGACGGTGGCGCTGTCCCTGGTGGCGGGGGTGGTGGCGGCGCCGCTGCTGCTGCGCCTGCTGGGCCTCGCGCGCACCGGGCTGCGCTATCTCGAGCGCCTGCTGACCCATGAGGCGACGTTCCGGGCGCTGGCGGATCTGCGGGTGTGGTTTTTTCGCGGCCTCGCGCGCCATTCGGCCGGGGGGTTGGGGTTCCGCCGCGCGGGCGATGTGCTGGCGCGGCTGGTCAATGACGTCGAGGCGTTGGACGGGCTCTACCTGCGGATCAGCGTGCCGGCGGCGCTGGGGCTGGCGCTGCTGGCCGCCCTGCCCTTCCTGCTGGCCCCCTCCGGCTGGCTGGCCGACGGTTTGATCACGCTCGCCTTCGCCGCCGCCGCGGTGGGATTACCCCTGGCCGCGGCGCGCGATGCCGGGCGCGGCGCCGACCGGCTGGCGAAAACCGGCGCCGGCCTGCGGGTGGCGGTGCTGGACCTGCTGGGCGGCCTGCGCGAGGTGCGGGCCTTCGGCGCCGAGGACCGGATGCTGGAACTGGTGCGCCGCCGCCAGGCCGCGAACCAGGCCGCCGAGGCGCATCTAGCGGCGCGCGGCGCGCGGGCGCAGGCGCTGGCGTTCCTGCTCGGCCTGGCGGCGCTGCTGCTGGCCTTGCTGGCGGCGGCATTGGGCGGGCGGCACGACCCGGTGGTCGCCACCACCACGATTTTCCTGGTGATCGGCGCGTTCGAGGCGGTGCTGCTGCTGCCCCGGGCGGCGGCGCTGGCCGGCCACGCCGCGGCATCGGCCGAGCGCGTGCTGGCGGTCGCGTCCGGACCCGACCTGGTGCCGGTGCCGGCCAACCCGATTGCCCCGCCGGCGGCGACCGCGCTGCGCTTCGAGCAGGTCACCTTCGGCTGGCGCGGCGAGCGGGCGCCAGTGTTCCAGGGCCTGAACCTGGACGTGCCGAGCGGCGCCCGCATCGCCGTGCTGGGCCCGTCGGGCGCCGGCAAATCGAGCCTCGCGGCGCTGGCCATGCAGGTAGCCCGGCCACAGGCCGGGCGGGTGCTGCTGGGCGGGGCCGATACCGCCCTGATGCGGCCCGAGGCCGTGCGCAGCCGCTTCTCCTGGCTCAGCCAGGCGACCCATCTGTTCCATGACACGGTGCGCGCGAACCTGTTGCTGGCCTGCCCGGACGCCGATGACGCGCGCCTCTGGCAGGCCCTGGACGCGGCGCGGATCGGGGATGTGGTGCGCGCCCTGCCCGACCAGTTGGAGGCGTGGCTCGGCGAAAATGGCGCCTCGCTCTCGGGCGGTCAGGCCCGCCGCCTGGCCCTGGCCCGGGCCCTGCTCTCGCCCGCGCCCATTCTGATCCTGGACGAACCCTGCGCCGGGCTGGACGCGGATACCGAGCGGGAATTCCTGACCACACTGAACGAGGTCGCCAGCGGCCGCAGCGTGTTGCTGATCGCCCACCGGCTGGTCGGGGTGGAGAAACTCGACCGGGTGTACCGGCTCTCCGGCGGGCATGCGATGGCGGCGGCGGCCTGAGCCGGGGTCGGGCTGAGCCGGGGTCGGGCTGAGCGGGGGTCGGGCGCGAGGCGCCTGCGCTAGACCGCGAACAGCGCCGAGCCATCGCGGAACGCCTTGAATTCCAGCGCGTTGCCCGACGGATCGGTCAGGAACAGGGTGGCTTGCTCCCCGACCTCACCGGCGAAGCGGATACCGGGGGCGATGAGAAACCGGGCGCCGGCGGCGCGCAGCCTGGCGGCCAGGTCGTGCCAGGCCTGCCAGCCGAGCACGACGCCGAAATGCGGCACCGGCACCTCGTGCCGATCCACCCGGGTGTGGTGCGGGGCCGGCCGGGCGGGTGCCAGATGCGCCACGATCTGGTGGCCGAAGAAATCGAAATCGACCCAATCGGCCGCGCTCCGCCCCTCGGCGCAGCCCAGCAGCCCGCCATAGAACGCCCGCGCCGCCGCCAGATCGTGCACCGGAAAGGCGAGGTGGAAGGGCGGCAGATCAGGCATTCGCGTGGCTCCGATAGGCCCAGTCGATCCAGTCGAGCAGGGCGGCGATGTCGGTGGTCTCGACCGTCGGCCCGCCCCACAGGCGCAAACCGGGTGGTGCGTCGCGGTAGGGCGCGATGTCATGGGCCACCCCAAGCTCCGCCAGCCGGGCGGGAATGGCGCGCGCGGCCTCGGGGTTCGCGAGCGTCAGGCAGATCGCGGTCGGGCTGAGCGTCGCGGGGTCGCGAGCGAGAAACCGCGCATAGGGGGTGCGCGCCACCCAGGCGGCAACGGCGGCGAGGTTGGCCTCGCTGCGCGCCCGGAGCGCCTTCAGGCCGCCGATTTCCCTCGCCCAGCCCAGCCCGTCCAGCGCGTCCTCGACGCATAACAGGCTCGGCGTGTTGATCGTATCCCCGGTGAAGATGCCTTCGATCAGGCCGGAACGCGTGGTCAGGCGGAAAAGTTTCGGCAGTGGCCAGGCGGGGGTGTGGGTGGCCAGACGCTCGGCCGCGCGCGGCGACAGCGCCAGCATGCCGTGCGCGGCTTCACCGCCGAGGCATTTCTGCCAGGACCAGGTCACGACATCCAGCCGGTCCCAGGGCAGGTCCATCGCGAACGCCGCCGAGGTGGCATCACAGATCGCCAATCCCGCGCGCCCCGCGCGCGGCTCCGGGGGGGACAGCCAGTCGGCGTCCGGCATCCGCACCCCCGAGGTGGTGCCGTTCCAGGCGAACACCACGTCGTGCGCGGGGTCCACCGCGCCGAGATCGGGGAGTTCGCCGTAGCCGGCGCGCAGAACCCTGGCGCCGGGCAGGCGAAGCTCCTCGACGATATCGGCCGCCCAGGCGGCGGAAAACCCCTCGAACGCCAGCACATCGACCGGGCGCGGGCCGAGCAGGTTCCATAGCGCCATTTCCACCGCGCCGGTGTCGCTGCCGGGCACGATGCCGAGCCGCCAATCCGCGGGCAGGCCGAGCAGGGCGCGCGACTGGTCGATCACGGCGCGCAGCCGCGCCCGGGGGGCGGCGGCGCGGTGGCTGCGGCCGAGGAGGGCGCCCGACAGCGCATCGAGCGACCAGCCCGGGCGCTTGGCGCACGGCCCGGAGGAGAAATTCGGGCAGGCGGGACGATGGGCCGGCGGCGGGGGCGCGTCGGGTTTCATGTCGGGGGTTCGCGGGTCAGGGTCGCGGCGTGGTTCAGCGGTCCGGCGCCGGCGCCGATGCCGGGGGCCTCGGCCAGGGCGCGTTGCAGATAGGCCTCGGCGCGGGTGGCGGCGGCGGCCAGGCCCAGGCCCTGCGCCAGACCGGCGGCCAGGGCGGCGGCCAGGGTGCAGCCCGTGCCATGGGTGTGGCGGCTGGCCAGTCGGCGATGGCGGAACGGCACTTCCCCGGCCGGCGTCACCAGCAGATCGGTCAGCACCGCGCCGGGCAGATGGCCGCCTTTGATCAGCACCGCGCCGGCGCCGGCGCGCATCAGGCGTTCGGCGGCGCGGCGCATGCCGCCGATATCGGCGACCGCGAGCCCGGTCAGCGCCGCCGCTTCCGGCGCGTTCGGGGTGATCAGGCTGGCATGGGCCAGCAGCGCGCCAAGGGCGCTGAGCCCCGGCGGGTCGAGCAGCGCCTGGCCGGACGAGGAAACCAGCACCGGGTCGATGACCAGCGTGAGGCCGGCGCCGATCAGCAGCGGGCTCAGCGCCTCGATGATCCCGGCATTGGCCAGCATGCCGGTTTTTATCGCGTCGGCCCCGGGGTCGGCGAGCACGCAGGCCACTTCCGCCGCCACCTGGGACGCGGGCTGGGCGATGGCGTCCCGCACGCCGCGCGTATCCTGGATGGTGATGGCGGTGATGGCGGTCGCGGCATGCGCCCCGAACGCGAGCAGGGTTTTGATATCGGCCTGAATGCCGGCGCCGCCGCTGCAATCCGAGCCGCCGATCGCGAGCACCCTGCCCCGCAGCCGCATCGGCTCAGGCGGCCGCCGCCGCGACCCGCTCGAGCACGGCGCAGAGATGCGCGACGATCTGCCCGACCAGGGCCTCGTCCTCGGCCTCGGCCATGACCCGGATCACGGGTTCGGTGCCGCTGCGCCGGATCAGCAGGCGGCCGGTGCCGGACAGGGCGGCCTCGGCCGCGGCCACCGCCTCACGCACCGCTGGCTGGCGCAGCGTATCGGCGCCGGCGATGCGCACGCTGCGCAGCATCTGCGGCAGAGGCTGGAACTGGCGCAGCAGCGTGCTGGCGGGCCGGCCCGAGCCCACCAGCCCGGCCAGCACCTGAAGGGCGGCGATCAGCCCGTCCCCGGTCGTGGCATAGTCGGAGAGAATCAGATGGCCCGACTGTTCGCCGCCGACATTGCAGCCGAGGGCGCGCATGCGCTCGGCGACGTAGCGGTCGCCGACCAGGGTGCGGTGGAACTCGAGGCCGAGCCCGGTGATGAGCCGCTCGAGCCCGAGATTGGACATCACGGTCGCGACGATGCCGCCGCCGGCCAACTGGCCGCGCCGCGCGTACTGGCGCGCGATCAGCCCCAATATCTGGTCGCCATCGATCAGGGTGCCGGTTTCATCGGCCAGCACCACCCGGTCCGCGTCGCCATCGAGCGCGATGCCGAGATCGGCGCCATGGGCCAGCACGGCGGCGCACATCGGGCCCGGCACGGTGCTGCCGAGGCCGGCATTGATGTTGAACCCGTCCGGCGCGACCCCGAGCGGTATGACCTGCGCGCCCAACTCCCACAGCACCGCGGGGGCCACCCGGTAGGCGGCGCCGTGGGCGCAATCGATCACGATTTTCAGCCCGTCGAGCCGCAGCCCGCGCGGAAAACTCGCCTTCGCCGCCTCGATGTAGCGGCCGGCCGCATCCTCGAGGCGCGACGCGCGGCCGAGCGCGCGCGGAGCGGCCAGACGGGGCGTCAGGCTGGTTTCCATCAGCGCCTCGATCTCGGCCTCGGTCGCGTCCGACAGCTTCGCGCCGTCGGGGCCGAACAGCTTGATGCCGTTATCCTGGAACGGGTTGTGCGAGGCGGAAATGACCACCCCGAGATCGGCCCGCAGCGAGCGCGTCAGCATCGCGATGGCCGGCGTGGGCAGCGGCCCCGCCAGCACCACGTCCATACCCGCGCCGATGAAGCCCGCGGTCAGCGCCGGCTCCAGCATATAACCGGACAGCCGCGTATCCTTGCCGATGATGACCTTGTGGCGATGGTCGCCGCGGGTGAAGCGCAGCCCCGCCGCCTGGCCGATGCGCAGCGCCATTTCCGCGGTCATCGGGTCGGTGTTGGCGGTGCCGCGCACGCCATCGGTGCCGAACAGGCGGCGGCTGGTCATAGGCCGGGCGGACGGGTGTGCATCAGTCAGGCTTAGAGCATGGGCGCAGACGGTGCCAGACGCGCAGGGCCTGCACCGTCTCATGCACGTCATGCACGCGCAGGATATCGGCCCCGGCATCGGCAGCGGCCAGCGCCGCCGCGATCGAGCCGCCGAGCCGGGCGGTGGGCGCGGCCGGGCCGGCCACCGCTTCGATGAAGCACTTGCGCGAGGCGCCGATGACCAGCCCGTGGCCCAGCGCCCGCAGCGCGCCGAGGTGGCGCAGCAGGGCCACGTTATGGGCGGTGGTCTTGGCGAAGCCGAGCCCAGGGTCGAGCCAGATTCGCCCGGGCGCTATTCCGGCCGCGACCGCGGCATCGCGCCGGGCGGCGAGTTCCGCCGCCACCTCCGTCACCACATCGGCATAGGTCGCGTGCGCCGCCATGGTGGCCGGGGTGCCACGCATGTGCATGAGAATGACCTGGCAGTCCCGGCCGGCCAGCAGCGCGGCGGCGGCCGGATCGTGGCGGAGGGCGGAGACATCATTGATGATGGCGACCCCCGCCGCGAGCCCCATGCGCATGGTCTCGGCGTTGCGGGTGTCGAGCGAGATCGTCGCGCCCGCCTCGGCCAGGGCGCGCAGCACCGGCAGCAGCCGCGCCTGCTCCTCGCGCGGGGGCACCGGTGCCGCGCCGGGGCGCGTGCTCTCGGCGCCGATATCGAGAATGTCCGCGCCCGCCGCCAGCATGGCGCGGCCGGCGGCGATGGCAGCTTCGGGCGAGCCGTAGGCGCCCCCGTCGCTGAAACTGTCGGGCGTCAGGTTGAGGATACCCATTACCTTCATCGCCAAGCGTGTTACGCTGAAAACGAAGCGATGAGGAAGGCTTCTGCGATGGACCTGACGGCTGACGATGGCAAAAAGCCGCTGCGTCTGGCGGCAGAAGCTGGCAAGAGCATCGACCGCAAACACCGTGAGGGCTTCATTGACCGGTTCCTTTCCGGGTCGGCGATACTTGATGTCGGCTTCCGGGGCTACGGCGAGGAGGATGTCAGGCCGATCGTCGATGCGGCAACGGGGGTGGATCTTGATTATCCTGGCTACGACGGTCGTACCCTGCCTTTTGATGACCAATCTCAGGACACGGTTTACTCCAGCCATTGCCTGGAACATATTCTCGATTATAAGAACGCTATTCGCGATTGGTACCGCGTTACCAGGATTGGCGGCTACATAGTAATTGTCGTCCCACATAAATTCCTTTACGAAAGACGACAGGCTCTGCCATCCCGCTGGAATGAGGATCACAAGCGCTTCTATACACCAGCATCCCTGATGTCGGAAATAGAAGAGGCCCTGGAGCCGAACACCTACAGGCTCCTTCGTCTCGCTGACAATGACGCTGAATTCGACTATCAAAGGCCGATAGATGAACACCCCGGCGGGTGCTACGAAATCGAGGTCGTGATCGAAAGAATAGCTCCTCCCCCTTGGCTGCTCGAATCACCCGAGTCTGTATCAGCCAACCGAAATGAACATCCGTCAGCCGAGCTCGGAGGTTCATTTCGACCCAGCTTTCGGCAGAACATCGTAGTATGGCTCTGGCAAATGGCGCCAGTTTCCGTCCGTTCGCGGATATCGGGCAGGGTGCGGTCGCTCGGCGCTAAGTGGCTATGGCAGAAATCGGGATGACGATACCGATGCATTCGCGCGCCCGCTTTTGAATCGCGCAAGGTCGCTGCGGGCCAAGTTCGTTGCAGATCAGGACCGTGTTGCGGTCCCGCCGGTGTCGTTGGGCATCGGACCCCATAACTCGAGGAAATACGCACACTAAAGGGAATACGGGCACTCAAGAAAATACGGGTCTGTTGACGCCGTTTTCTGTGGAACCCAGGGGCAGAACCCCTGGGGGAGCTGGCCAGGCCACGGTCTCAGAACAGCCCAGCGCCCTGCAACCCGCCGAATACGCCGAGCCCGGTGGTCAGCGCCGAGACGATGATGACGACCCACAGATAGACGCCTGACAAACGCTGCTCGTCCGGCAGGGCGCGCACCGCCAGCGCGATCAGAAAACCGAGCACGAGCGGCAGCAGCAGCGCGTTCATGACCTGCACCCCGACATTGAGCGAAACCAGGTCCGGCCACACCCCCACCAGCACCGCGCCGCCCACCACCGCGAGCGCGTACACGCCGTAGAACCAGCGCGCCCGCAACGGGTGCAGTTCGAGCGAATGGTGAAACCCGGTGACCTCGCCCATGCCCCAGGCCAGCGCCAGGGAGGCGACGATGGCGGCCACCAGACCCGCGCCCAGCACGCCCGCGCCGAACACCAGCTTGCCCACGGTCTGGCCCAGGAACGGCGTCAGCGCCTGGCTCATCTGACCGACGGTGGACAGGCTGGCATGGGGGGCGCTGGCGCCGATGGTGGCGGCGCAGCCGATCAGCACCGCCGCCATCACCAGCTGCGTCACCACCGCGCCGATCGCGGTATCCCAGCGGGCCATGGAGAAATGCTCGGCCTTGAGGCGCTTATCGGCGATCGCTGATTGCTGATAGAAAATCATCCACGGCATGATGACGGCGCCGATATTGGCCGCGACCAGATAGAGATACGCCGCGTCGTGCACGGGAATCGTGACCGACTGGCGGGCCATTTCGGCCAACCCCGGATGCGCCGCGTAGGCCACGAAAAAGAACGCGAATTCGAACAGCCCGACGATGATCGCGGCCCGCTCGACCCGTCGGTAGGAGCCGGTCAGCACCACCGCCAGCAGCGCCACGACGGCGATGGCGAGGCTGATGCCGCGGGGAATGCCATACATCTCCCCGACCCCGGCGACACCCGCGAATTCGGTCAGCAGCGCGCCGGCCGTGGCGACCGCCAGACCGCCGACCGAAACCCAGGCCCAGAACGGACCGAAACTGTCGCGGATCAGCTCACCATGACCGCGGCCGGTGAAAATGCCGAGCCGCACCGTCAGCTCCTGCACCACATAGAGAATCGGCACGAGCAGGAGCTGCACCATCAGCAGCTTGTAGCCGAACTGCACCCCGCTCTGGCCGGCGGTGACGATGCTGCCGACATCGGTATCGGCGAGCATGACCACGAGGCCGGGGCCGAACACGGCGATGGCGCGGGCCATACGCGACGGGCGCGGCGCACGCGCGCCGGATAGGGCAGGCATCGAGGACGGCATCAATCGGACCCGCAATTGCGAACTATTCGCATCTTCGCGGCGATGTTTGGCAAGCCCCCCCCACCCCGTCAAGCCCCGGCGGGTCAGCGCCGGGTCAGCTCATAGAGCGCGATCGCGGCGGCGACCGAGACGTTCAGGCTGTCCATCGCCCCGGTCATGGCGAGGCCCGCGATTTCATCGCAGGTCTCGCGCGTCAGGCGGCGCAGGCCATCTCCCTCGGCGCCGAGCACCAGGCCGACGCGCCGGTGGGCGAAGGCCGCGCCCTGCAGGCCGCCGCCGCCGGCATCGAGCCCGACGATCCAGAAACCGGCGGCTTTGAGCGCGATCAGGGTGCGCACGATATTGACCGCGCGCAGCAGCGGCACGGTTTCGAGGGCGCCGCTGGCGGCCTTGGCGAGGGCGCCGCTCTCCTCGGGGGCATGCCGGTCCTGAACCACCACGCCGGCGGCGCCGAAGGCCGCGGCGGAGCGCAGAATGGCGCCGACATTGCGCGGATCGCTGACCTGATCGAGCACCAGCACCGGGCCTGGGCGTTCCAGCACCGTGGCCAGCGGCGGCGGCGAGAGCGGATCGGCGAGCAGGGCGACACCCTGGTGCACCACGTCCCGCCCGAGCCAGTGGTCGAGCCGGGCACGGTCGGTGCGTTCGGGCGCCATCGGCCAGGGTTGCGGCAGCAGGGCCTGCAACGCCGCCTCGGCCTCCTCGGTGAGCGCGAGGCGGCGCAGCCGGCGCGATTTGTTGGCCAGCGCCGCCGCCACCGGGTGCAGCCCGTACAACCACAACCCACCCTGCGTCGCCCGTTTTTCGCCGGGCTCATGCCGGGGCCGGGCGGGATGGGCGCGCGGGTCGGGCGGGTCGGGCGGCGCGGCGACGCCCGCGAGGCTGAGGCGCCCGGCCGATGACGGGGTGGCGCGTGA
>JAJXVA010000086.1:7069-9630 GCA_021782435.1 Pseudomonadota bacterium | reverse complement strand
CGCCCGCATGAGAATGATCGCCGCGGCGCACGACCCGGTGGCGGCACCGAAATGCCAGAACAAGGGGCCCGCCAGCACGGCACAGGCCGATGCCGGGCAGTTCGCCGGCACAACCTGCCGCGCACCCAGCGTTTCCCGCCACACGGCAACCGTGTACGCATCCCCGCCGCGATAGTTCACCACCGCCAAACCCTGGTCGGCACGCAGCGCATAGGCGCGGCCGCTGGCGGCCAGCAGCAGGTCGGGCGGGGTTGCGGTGGCCCATAGCAGCATGGCAGCCAGGGCGGGCGGTGCCGCGAGGCCCCGCAGCCAGCGGCGGTTCAGGCACAGCAGCGCCAGCGCCGCGGCGAAAAGTCCCAGCGCCAGTCCGGGCATGCCCGGCGTGGGAAGGGTCGCGGCCGGCAGCGCGGCAATGGCGCGGGCGAGCCGCAGAATAACCCCCAGCCCCGCGCCCATCAGCCGCACCACCGGCCATTCCAGGCCAAGCGGCATCAGCGGCAGGGCAAGCAGACCCAGCGGCATCACCCACATCGCGGTCAGCGGCACCGCGACCAGGTTGGCGAGAACGAAATAGGGCTGAACGGCACCGAAATGGTAGGCTATGAAAGGCAGGCAGGCCGTGCCCGCCAGCAGGCTGGTCAGGGCAAGCGTCACCATGTGATGAGCGACCGTGCGGCCCCAGCCGCCATCCCCGCGCAGCCGCCGCAGCACCGGGGTGGCGGCCTGGTAGCCGGCAATCAGCGCCAGAACCGCCGCGAAACTGAGCTGAAACGACGGCCCCGCGACCGCGCTCGGCGCCAGCAGCACCAGCACCAGTGCCGCCAACCCCCAGCCGCGTAACGAAACCGCGCGCCGCCCCGTCAGCAGCGCCAGCACCACCAGCGCCGCCATCGCCAGGCTGCGCCCGGTCGGAACATGGCTGCCCGTCAACAGGAAATACCCCAGCCCGCCGCCAAGCCCGATGACGGCCGCCACCCGCATCACCTGAACCCGCAGCGCCAGGAATTCCCAACGCAGCAGCAGGGCGCGCGCCGCCAGCGTGAACAGCCCCATGACAATGGCAATATGCAATCCCGCTATCGCCAGCAGATGCGAAAGCCCGGCGGCGCGGAAGGCATCCCGATCGGCAACCGCGATGGCGGCCGATTCACCAGCCAGCAACGTCGCGGCTATCGGCCCGGTCGATCGCGGCAGATCAGCCATCAGCCGCGCGGCAATCGCGTCCCGGGTCTGGCGCAGCCAATCCGCCGGAACCTCGCGCAGCACCCTGGGCACCGTGGTGGCATAGCCAAACGCCCCGAGATTGGCGAACCACGCCTCGCGCTCGGGGTCCCGGCCGCCGGGGATCGCCGGCGGATCCGGCGGAAACAAACGCGCCCGCGCCTCGATGATGGCGCCAACCGCGAGGTTGGCTGGCACCACGCCGCGCCAGGTCACACGGAGCGCGCGCGGGCCGAAACTGGCACCGTCCAGGCTGGCATCGTCCAGCACCAGGCGCACGCCATCCGCCAGCGTCTGGCGCGCCACCACCCGGCCCTGCAACGCAACCGCGTGGTAGGGCACCGCGGGAAATGGCGGCATCCGATGCGCCGCGATCCGCGCCGCCAATACGCCGCCGGCAAACGCCAGCAGCATGCCGCCCGCGGCCTGGGTGAAGCGCGACCGGCGCCACAGCAACAGCCCCGAGCCCAGGGTCAGCAAGGCCAGCGGCCAGCCATAACCGGGTTCGGCGCCGTAAAACAAATAGGTCGCCGCGCCAGCGATGGCGGCAACCGCCGACCAGGGCAGCAAACGGTCGGTCAAGGCTCCGGCAAGCCAAAACCTCGCGACATTCAGCGTCACGCGGGGGCCGCCCGGCCGGGAAAGCGGAAGCGTCATGGTTGAACCGAGTTCAGTCTAAGCAACCTTCGCGCTCATGGCCATGGGAAACCCTTGGCACGACGGCCGGGAAACTTTAGGTCCCTCGCATGACCGTCCGTACCCGCTTCGCCCCGTCTCCCACCGGCATGCTGCACATTGGCGGCGCCCGCACGGCGCTGTTCAACTATCTGTTCGCCCGCCACCATGGCGGCCAGTTCCTGCTGCGGATCGAGGACACCGACCGCGCGCGCTCCACCGCGGAGGCAACCGAGGTGATCCTCCGCGGGCTGGAATGGCTGGCACTCTCCCCCGATACGGCGCCCATCTATCAATCCACCCGCATCACGCGCCATCAGGAAGTCGCGCGGAAATTGCTGGCCAACGGCATGGCCTACCCATGTTATTGCACGCCTGAGGAACTGTCCGAGATGCGCGAGCGCGCCATCGCCGAGCATCGCCCGCCCCGCTATGACGGGCGCTGGCGTGACCGTGATCCCGCCGAGGCCCCCCCCGGCATCGCTCCCGCCCTTCGCCTGCGCGCCCCGCGTGAGGGCGAAACCGTGCTGCACGATCTGGTGCAGGGCGAGGTGCGCGTCGCCAATACCGAACTGGACGACATGATCATTCTGCGCAGTGATGGCACGCCCACCTATCTGCACGCGGTGGTGGTCGACGATCACGACATGGGCATCACCCATGTC
>JAJXVA010000086.1:0-7059 GCA_021782435.1 Pseudomonadota bacterium | reverse complement strand
CACCAACAGTTTCCGCCAGTTGCAGATCTTCCAGGCCATGGGCTGGGAGGCGCCGCGTTATGCCCATATTCCCCTCATTCATGGCGCCGACGGCGCCAAACTGTCCAAGCGCCACGGCGCGGTCAGTGTGCTCGAATTCCGTGAACAGGGGTTTCTGCCCGAGGCGCTGTGCAATTACCTGCTGCGCCTCGGCTGGGGCCATGGCGATGCCGAAATCCTCTCCCGCGCCGAAGCCATCGCCCTGTTCGACCTCGATGGCGTCGGTCGCGCCGCCAGCCGCATGGATTACGCCAAACTCACCCATGTCAACGGCGTCTATCTCCGCGCCGCCGATGACGCCCGGCTGGTCGATGACGTGGCGGCAAGGCTTGGCGTCTCGGCCGATGCCACCGCCCGGGCACGGCTTGCCGCCCTCATGCCGGGGCTCAAGGAACGCGCGAAAACCCTTACCGATCTCGCCGCCTCGGCGGAATTCCTGGTCAGGCGGCCCACCCCACCCTTCCCCGCCAAAGCCGCGGCGCAACTCGCGGCCGGCCAGGCCATGCTGACCGAACTGCGGGCCGATCTCGCCAGCACCGTGTTCGAGCCCGAAACCCTGCATGCCGCGCTGGCGAATTTCGCCGAACGCACCGGCAGAAAACTGGGCGAAGTGGCCCAACCCCTGCGTGCCGCCCTATCCGGCGGCCTCACCACCCCGCCCATCGACCAGGTCCTGGCCGCCCTCGGGCGCGAGGAAGTGCTGGCCCGGCTCGCCCGCCTGTAGCGGCACGCCACCGCGCGCGCGACTTGCCGCCGCCCTCAGCCCGGGGGCGCGGTCCGCACGGTCTGGCCGCCACCGCTGCCCGCCGGCAGTGGCGCATTGGCATCCGTGCAGGCGGCAAGGCCAAGCAGCAGGGCGGCGGCAATCCATATCGGGCGCATGACAACCTCATCGGGCCGGCCTCAGCCGGACAATGGTGAATCCTGGGCCAAAGATTCTGATCTCGCGCCCGGCCGCGGTCAAGGGAATCGGCGCTTGCCAAGCGTCTGGCGCGGGCTGAAATTGCCGAGGGCGCAAAAACGGGGCAGCGGCTTTGACGCGTGAGGGAAAAGACACGGCTTGCCCTGGCGAAATCGCCGAAGCCGAAGGTAGCAGGCCCGGGGCCGGTGGCCGCGCACGGCCCTTTGCAATCGATGCCACCCGGCACGACACAAGACTTACCGCCGCCGCCCGCAGGCGCGGGGTGCCGGCCGGGACGGCAATGGCCGAAAACCGCGGCACAATTCCGGGAAGGCACCGAGCCATGCGCCAATTTTTCGTAACCCCCTGCGCGACCCTGCTGACCGCGGCCCTGCTGGCCGCCGCCCTCGCCCTGCCCTGCGGCGCGCGCGCCGCCAGCAGTGCCACCGCTTCCGCCAGCAACGCCGCACTGCGCGTCCGTATCGATGCCCTTTGCACCGCCTGGCTTGCCCGCACCGGCGCGCCGTCGGTTTCCATCGCCATCGTCCAGCACGGACAAATCACCTACGCCCACGCGTACGGCTTCGCCCGCCGCCATCCGGAAATTCCCGCAACCACCGCCACCCGCTACCCGATAGATTCTATATCCAAGGAATTCACCGCCGCCGCCGTGCTGCTCCTGCGCGATGCCGGCAAATTGTCCCTCTCCGCGCCAGTCGCCACTTACTGGCCCGGCCTCGGCGCGGCGGGCGACGCCGATCTCCGCCAGGTGCTTTCCCACACCGCCGGCATCCGGGATTACTGGCCGCAGGATTTCGTGCCCGATTACATGAAGCGCCCGACCACGACGGCCGCGATACTGGCCCGGTTCGCCGCCCCGGGGCTCGATTTCGCGCCCGGTTCGTCGTGGCAATATTCCAACACCGGCTACACCCTGGCCGGCGCCATCGTCGAGAAATTCAGCTCACAACCCCTGGTCAATTTCCTGAACGCCCGGATTTTCACCCCCCTCGGCATGACGCGGGTGACCGAGGACGATACCGCGCCCCTGTCCGCGCCGGACGCGCAGGGCTTCACCCGCTACGGCTTCGGGCCGCTGCACCCGGCCCCAAAGGAGGCGGCCGGGTGGCTGGCCGGGGCGGCGGAACTGGCCATGACGCCCACCGACCTCGCGCGCTGGGATATCGGGCTGATGAGTGGTCGCGCCCTGCCACCGGGCGATATCGCCGACCTGGAGCGCCCCGTGCCGGCGGCCGATGGCAGTTCCCCGCGTTATGGTCTGGGGCTGATGCACGAAACCATCGCCGGGCGGCACGCCGTGGGTCATGATGGCGCGGGCTCGGGCTATTTCGCCAACAACGTATTTTTCCCCGCCCATGACGCCGCCGTGGTGGTGCTCACCAACAACGATTTCGCCTTCCCCGAGGCGCTCACCGCAAGCCTCGCCGCCGCCATCCTGCCACCACCCGCGAACCGCGCCCGCGCGGAAAAGGTGTTCGCGGACCTTGCCGCCGGACACATCGACCCCGCCCTGTTCACCCGCGACGGGGCCGACTATTTCACCCCCGCAGTGCTGGCGGATCTGCGCGCGAGCCTCTCGGCGCTCGGCCCGGCGAGGCACGTCACCCTCACCGGCAGCACCAGGCGCGGCGGCTTCGCGACCACCTACTGGCAGGTCACCTGCGCGAAACGAACCGTGCAGGTGGTCGAACGGGCCACGCCGAACGGGCGGATCGAGCAGTTCCTGGTCATGATGGCGGGAAGCTGAGGTCCCCTGGCCAGCCGCCCGCCTCCATCCCGGGCCTCGCCGGCTCCGGGTTTATCCGGGCGACACCTCGGCAAAAATCGCCCGCCGCCGCACATCCGCCTGTTTGCTTCCGCGGGGCAAGCCCGTATGACGGCGCCGATGAGGGAAGGTCGCCAGGCGTGACACAGGACCGATATCGCTTTCCGCACCGCCACCTCCTCGGCATCGAGGGGCTGTACCCGCCCGAAATCCTGCAAATTCTCGACCTTGCCGAGAGCTACGTGCTGCTCAACCGCAAAGGCAAAACCAGCCGCGACCTGCTGCGCGGCCGCACCATGATCAACCTGTTCTTCGAGGACAGCACCCGCACCCGCACCAGTTTCGAGCTGGCCGGCAAGCGGCTCGGCGCCGATGTGCTGAACATGTCGGTTGCCACCAGCTCGGTGAACAAGGGCGAAACCCTGCTCGACACCGCGACGACCCTGAATGCCATGCAGTGCGATCTGCTGGTGGTCCGTCACGACCAGTCCGGCGCCCCCGCCCTGCTCGCCCGCAAAGTCGATGCCGCGGTCATCAATGCCGGAGACGGCACCCACGAACACCCCACCCAGGCGCTGCTCGATGCGCTGACCATCCGCCGCCGCAAGGGTCGGCTGGACGGGCTCACGATCGCGATCTGTGGCGACATGCTGCATTCGCGGGTGGCGCGCTCCAACATCCATCTGCTGACCACGCTCGGCAACCAGGTGCGTCTGGTCGGCCCGCCCACCCTGATCGCGGCCGAGGCCGAGCGGCTCGGCGTCACGGTGTGCCACGACATGCGGGCCGGGCTCGCGGGGGCCGACGTGGTCATGATGCTGCGCCTGCAGCGCGAGCGCATGGCGGCGGGGCTGGTGCCCTCGGTGCGGGAGTATTTCCGCTTCTTTGGCCTCGACGCGACGAAGCTGCACGCCGCGAAGCCGGATGCCATCGTCATGCACCCGGGGCCGATGAACCGGGGCGTCGAGATCGCCAGTGAAATCGCCGACGACCCTGCCGTCAGCGTCATCGCCGACCAGGTGGAAATGGGGGTATCGGTCCGAATGGCGGTGCTGGATGTTCTCAGCCGGGCAGGTCGCAATGCGCCCTGAGCCTCAGCCGGCGCTCATCACCGGCGCGCGCGTCATCGACCCCGCCAGCGGCCACGACACCGTGGCCGATGTGTGGCTGCGCGATGGCGTCATCGCCGGCATCGGCCGCAACCAGGGCACGCCCGAGGGGGTGCTGCGCATCGATGGCGCGGGCTGCGTGCTGTGCCCTGGCCTCGTCGATATGCGGGTGGCCCTCGGCGAGCCGGGCCACGAATACCGCGAAACCATCGCCACCGCCGCGCGGGCCGCCGCCGCGGGCGGCATCACCACGCTTGCCGCCCTGCCCGACAGTTCCCCCGCCATCGATGGTCCCGCCCTGGTCCATTGGCTGCGCACCCGGGGCGAGGAAACCGGCAGCGTCACCATCCTGCCCTATGCCGCCGCCACCCAAGGCTGCGCGGGCGAGGTTCTGGCCGAATACGGCCTGCTGGCCGAGGCCGGCGCGGTGGCCTTCACCGATGGCGCGCGCCCCATCGCCAATGCGCGCCAGATGCGCCTCGCCCTCGCCTATGCGCGCGGCTTCGGCCGGCGCATCGTGCAGCACCCAGAATATCCCGGGTTTTCCGGCGCCGCCACCGAGGGCGCGCTGGCCACCCGGCTGGGGCTGCCGGCCGTGCCGGCGGCGGCCGAAGCCATGCTGGTCGCGCGCGACCTGCGGCTCGCGCAACTCACGGGGGGCGCCGTGCATTTCGCCCATGTCTCCACCGCCGAGGCCCTCGCCCTGATCCGCGCCGCCAAATCGGGCGGGCTGAACGTCACCTGCGATACCGCGCCGCCCTATTTCGACCTCAACGAAACCGCGATCGGGGATTTCCGCACCTACGCCAAACTCAACCCGCCGCTCCGCGCCGAGCCCGACCGGGAAGCCGTGGTCACGGCCCTGGCCGATGGCACCATCGATGCCATCGCCTCCGACCATCAACCGCGCGACGCCGACGATAAGCGCCTGCCCTTCGCCCAGGCCGCCGCCGGCGGCACCGGGTTGGTCACGTTGCTTGGCATCACGCTCGCCCAGGTCACCGGCGGCAACCTGACGCTGATGGCGGCGCTGGCGCTGCTGACCAGCCGCCCGGCCAGCCTGCTCGGGGTCGAGGCCGGCCGGCTCAGCCCCGGCGCACCGGCCGATCTCTGCCTGTTTCATGCCGAGCGCGCCTGGCGGGTCGTGGCCGGGGAACTGCCCGGCAAGGCCCAGAACACCCCCTTCGACGGGCGCGCCCTCGAGGGCCGCGTGCTCGGCACCTGGAAGGCGGGAAGGCGCGTCCACGCATGAGCGCGGGCCTGCTGCCGGCGGCGCTCGGCGGGTATGTGCTCGGCGCCATCCCGTTCGGCCTCGTCCTCACCTCGGCGGCCGGGCTCGGCGATATCCGCGCCATCGGCTCGGGCAATATCGGCGCCACCAACGTGCTGCGCACCGGCCGCCGTGGCCTCGCGCTCGCCACCCTGCTGCTCGACGGGCTGAAGGCCCTGATCGCGGTGCTGCTGGCCCGGGCCGAATTCGGCGCCGGCGCCGGCCTCGCCGCCGGCATGGCGGCGGTGGTCGGCCATGTCTACCCGGTGTGGCTTCGGTTCCGCGGCGGCAAGGGCGTCGCGTCGGCCTTCGGCATGCTGTTCGGCGTCGCTTGGCCGGCCGCGCTCGCCGCCGCGGCGGTCGGGCTCGCGGTCGCGCGGCTGACGCGCATCTCCTCCGCCGGCGCCCTGTGCGCCTTCGCGGTGGCGCCGGCGCTCGCCTGGCTCGCGGCCGGGCCGGTGGCGGGCGCGGGCGTCGCCGCCATCAGCGGGCTGATATTCTGGCGCCACCGGGACAATATCCGGCGCCTGCTGGCCAGCACCGAACCGCGGGTGGGCGGGCAATGACCCGCCAGCCCCGCCCCGCCGGCTCGGGGTTTCAGCCCGCGTTCACCTTGATCGCCTTCGGCCGCACCGCCTCGGTTTTCGGCAGGGTCACGACCAGCACACCGTTCTTGAAATCGGCGCTGATGCGCGCCTGGTCCACATCCGCCGGCAGCAGCAGCGCGCGCTGAAAACTGCCATAGGCGCGTTCCGAATAATGGGTCTGGCCCATTTTGCGCTCGTGCTGGTCATGCTTCTCGCCGGACAGGGTCAGTCGGTCATTGGCCAGCGACAATGAGAAATCGGCCTCCGTCAACCCCGGCAGCTCAGCGGTCAGCTTGTAGTCGGCATCGCCTTCGGTGAAATCCAGCGCCGGCGCCGCACTCCCCGCGCCGCCGGCGAACAGGCGGGCAGGGGCGAAGCCCCAATCCGAAATATCCCCGAACCCGCTGAAGGCCCGGTCGAGTTCCGAGCGCAGGGCCCGCCAGGGGCTGGCGGGCCGCGAGGCCGGGCCTGGCGGCGGTTCGGCCTTGATGGTCGTGATACCCATGGTGGCCTCCTGCTGATTTGGTCGTGCGTGGGAGAAGCTCGGCACCGTATCCGTTACGCGTTCGCAACACGTTGATCTGGGTCAAGCGGCGCTCCGGCCGCGCCACGCGTCACCGATTGTTGTTTTCTCAACCAAGGGTTACCACTACCGGGATGGATCACCTGCCCACCCACCGCGCCGTGCCCAATGACGCCGAGCGTCTGGCGCGGCTGCGGCTGGCGCGCACCGACCGGATCGGCCCCGCCACCTATCAGCGGTTGATGCACCATTGCGGCACCGCGCGGGCGGCGGTGGCGGCGCTGCCCGATCTGGCGCGGCGCGGCGGCGGCGCGGCGCCCAGCCTGTGCCCGGAAGCGGTCGCGCGGCGGGAACTGGCGCGTGCCCACGAACTGGGCGCGCAGCTGATTTTCCTCGGTGAGCCCTCCTACCCGCCCCTGCTCGCCCTGCTCCCCGATGCGCCGCCCTGCCTGACCGTGCTGGGCGATCCCGCCGTGTTGCACCGCCATGGGGTCGCGATCGTCGGCAGCCGCAACGCCTCGGCCGGCGGTTGCCTGATCGCCGACACTCTGGCCGAGGCACTCGCCGCCGGCGGGTATCCGGTCGTGTCGGGTCTTGCCCGCGGCATCGATACGGCGGCGCATACCGGCGCCTTGCGGCGCGGCATCACGGTCGCGGCGGTGGCGGGCGGGGTCGATGTTCCTTACCCCCAGGAAAACACGGCCTTGCAGGCCCGCATCGCCGAAGCCGGCGCGGTGGTCGCCGAGGCCCCCTTGGGCACCGCCCCGCAATCGCGCCATTTTCCCCGCCGCAACCGCATCATCGCCGGCCTCGCGCTCGGGGTCGTGGTGGTCGAGGCGGCGCC
>JAJXVA010000085.1 GCA_021782435.1 Pseudomonadota bacterium | reverse complement strand
GAGGATCGGAACTGTTGCACCGTGGCAGGATTTCCGCGGACGCGAACTTTTTCGCCCGGCCGCCGCCGAGGCATGTCCACATTTCGGGCAGGACGAGCAGGTCGGGCCGGTCGGCGGCGTGGCAGGCCGCGACGAAATGCCCGGCCGCGTGGATATTCTCGGCGGTATCGGAGCCGGGGGATAGCTGAATGACGCTCAGTCGCATGGCGGAGGTAGGATCAACGCTGACGCCAATCCAGCCGGGGTTCGGCGCGATTGACCGCGGGGGGTTCGCGCGGCGGGGGGCTGACGGGGTTGGGGGGGGTTTCGGGGCGCCGGGGTTCAGGGGCGGCATAACCACGGTCGGTGCGGGTTGGGCGCGGTGATTCGACCGCGTAGGTGGTGAGGGGTGTGGCTGCGCTTGGCAGGCGCAGCACCAGGGTGCGCATATCGGCGTGCAGTTCTTCGAGTTCGGCTTCCAGGCTTTCGAGCCGGGCTTTCACACCGATGACGTTGAACGGCATGACGATCATGGCCAAGGCCCAGAGCCCCAGCGGCACCGCCACGAGGATAGGCACCCACCAAGGCAACCAGTTCGGCAGACCAAGCCAGTTCATGGGCGACAGATAGCACCGAAACCTTGGCACTGGCCAGATTACGGCCCGGCTGTGCCGGTATCCAGCTGTCGCAACAGGGATTGGAAATCGTCGGGCGGTTGCCGTTCGAAGCGCAGGGCGACCCCGGTGATGGGATGATGGAAACCCAGGACGGCGGCATGAAGCGCCTGGCGGGGAAAATCGAGCAGAGTTGCGCGCGGGGCGGCGGGCAGGGCGCGCGCGGCGGCCGGCACGCGGCGCAGGTAAACCGGATCTCCGACCAGCGGATGAGCGCGCGCGGCGAGATGGACGCGGATCTGGTGGGTACGGCCAGTGGCGAGTTGGCAGCGCAGCAGACTGACCGCCGCGTGCCAATGGCGGAGCGTTGTGTAGTGGGTGAGCGCCGGCTTGCCGCCCTGGCGCACAAGAGCCATGCGCTTGCGGTCTCTGGGGTCGCGTCCGATCGGGCCGTCGATACTGCCGGCAGGGGGTGTGGGCAGGCCCCAGGCGAGGGCGAGGTAGGCGCGATCGAGATCGCGGGCGGCGAAAGCCGCGGACAGGCGGGTGAGCGCGGCTTCGGATTTGGCAACCACCATGAGGCCGGACGTGTTTTTGTCGAGACGATGGACGATTCCGGGACGCCGCTCTCCGCCGATGCCGGGGAGGCTTTCGCCACAATGGGCGAGCAGGGCGTTGACCAAGGTGTGATCGGGGCTGCCGGGTGCGGGGTGAACCACCAGACCGGCCGGTTTATCGAGCACGATCAGGGCTGCGTCCTCGTAGAGGATGTCGAGAGGTATGGGCTGAGCCAGCGGCTGAGCGGGCAGGACGGGCGGCGGTTGGATGAGGAAGCGCGCACCGGCGGCAACCGGGGAAGCGGCGTTATGCACAGGAATGCCATTGCAGGAGACACACCCGGTGGCGATGAAGTGCTGCAGGCGGGCGCGGGAGTAGGACGGCAGCGCGGCGGCCAGAAACTGGTCCAGCCGCCGTGCCGGGGCGGGGGCCACCACGGTGAGGTCACTGGTTGGGGAATCGACAATGCCCATTTCGCCCGGCATAGCCCAAAGCTGATGGCAAGACGACTGCTGGCGACGGCTGGTGTGGGAAGGCGACGACAAGATGGGTATGACGGCCGGAACCAAAGGGGTGGCAGCCCTGGCGATTGTGATGGGGGTTTTGCTGATTGCCGGTACCGCTTTGCTGGGGGTGCTGATACTGCGGCGGATGGAGCACACGATGCCGGCAAGGGGGATATTTTCATTGCGCGAGCCGGCGGGAACCCGGCTGATTGGGATTGCCGACACCGGGCACGGATTGGCCCTGGCGGTGACCGGCGGTGGGGCTGACCGGGTGATTGTGCTGGACCCGGTGACGTTGCGACCGCGGGCCGAGGTTACCCTGACGTCCCACCCTTGATATACGGTCTGGCTTGACCTAGACGACGGGACCTTGGCTTGGTCCCGTTCGTCTAGAGGCCCAGGACACCGCCCTCTCACGGCGGTAACAGGGGTTCGAATCCCCTACGGGACGCCAATGTTTTCAAATGGTTAGCCAAAACTTTTCACCGCCGAGGTGTGCCGTATGGCATACGTATGGCATAGACGGTGTGGAATTTCCGGGGATGGTGGGGGCGGGGACACCGAGGGCGGATGAGGTGAACAGCGGGGCATCGCCGGGGCGTCAAGAACGGCGCGTGACCCCTGCCAGTGTTGTGCCAGCCCTCACCCGTCGGGGTCCGGATCGTCGATCAGCTCGGCCCGCGCTGTATCTGCGACCAGCCGCCGCGCCGCGCGTTTAGAGAACGAAGATAGCCGCTGTCACATGGACAAGGCAGTTGCGATCCGGCGCGGTGCCCACCACGGAACCCACCACCCGCACGATCATTCAGGCGGGGCCTAAAACCAGTTCCTCCCGTTAATGCACGCGTAGCGTCTCCGCTCCGATGCCTTGGATGCTTGCCAGAGAGTCTTGCCGGATGCTGTTGGCCGTGGCGCGCTCCACCACGCGGTCGCTCCCAGCGGTCGGGATATGAGCGCGGACCATGGATCCTTTTTCATATGCGCGACATGTGCGGTGCCAGCGAAACCCGCCGCGCCAAGCCGACCAGGGTCTCGGCCTCGGCCCGGGTAAACGGCATGGCGCGGCCTTTTTCTCGCTTCCTGCCGCAGTGACAGTGTGGACACTGTGGACACCGTTGGGGGTTAGCGGCCCTACTGTGTCGACAAAGTCAACTGTGTCACGTGCCAGCGGGGCTTGGAGTGCGGGGCGCGTCCGGTTCATTCGTCGGCGCTCCACAGGAAGGGGTTCACAGGGTAATTTTCGGTCGCGCGGCGCTGGAACCCTCCGCGTGGCGGCGGGCGCAACCAGTCGGCCTCGACCAGCAACGCGGCGGCAGCATGGATCGCGGCGGCTTCACGCAGCCCCGGCAGCCGGGCGATTCGCTGGATCGAGCGCACGTGAACGCCTGTCGCCCGGGTTTTTTTGATCCAGCGGGCCAAGGTTGCTGCATTACGCTCGGCGACGGGACAAGCGGCGTCGCCGTAAACCCTCTCTGCCATGGGAAGGAAGTAGTCGCGCATCAGAGTGCAGGCAGCGAAAACGCTTGCTTCTTCAATCGCAAGCGGTGGCTCTCTACAGCCTTCGGGCGCGCACCAGCCCAATAATGTCAGGACCAGCGCGAGCCTTGCGGCATGCCCGCGCGCTTTGCCCAGGGCGGAGCGCATTAGGCCGACAGCGTCCGCCTGGCGCAACTGCATTTCCTGGGCGAAGGCTTCGATCATATCCCGCGCGGCGGGGGTAAGCGGCACCATCATCGGTGCGGCGCGGCTTCCGGGAACGTCCGGCGTAAGCTCCAATAACCGCAGCCGGTCCAGAGCCTCGATTGCGTCGCCGGCGCGCGGCGCCTTCATCCCCATACGAAAGGCGAGGGGTTCAGGCCAACCCCAGAGAAATCTCGCCATCAATCCGTCATCCGGCTCCTTGAAAAACTCGGCAAGCCGTTCCGGTTGAGTGCCGCCCGTGACGGCCACCGCGAGGCGTGGCACCTCGATTGGCTCGGGATGCTTCTGGCGTTCGACGCGATACGGCCTGCCGCCGTACGATTCAAGCCAGAATTGACGGCCGGATTGATTGTAAATTGTCATGCCCAGGAGCCAGCCGGCCAGTTCGTCACGACAAATTAGCACCCCCTTCGGCGCGGCCGAGGCGAGCAGCATGGCGACTTTTTCGACTGTCACGTCCGATTGAATAAGACGGGGTTTTTGTGGCTCGATTGGCCGAAATTCTCCGGGTAGCGGCGGTGGTGGCTCACCGGCCTTTATTGCAGCCCTCACTGCGGTTTCCCAATTTTCTTTTTTTACTTTGTGAATTTGCGCAGCGGATCGAAACTCGGCCAGCTTCGCAGGAAAGTCGCCGCACATCCTACCCTCGATTTCGGGCAGCAAGTCCCGCAGAATACGGTCAGCGCCAGGGCTTTTCGATGATCCGCTGTCGCCAACTACGGCTATCCATAAATGGGGCGGCTCTTCCCATCCCGGACCAGGTTTCACCCAGCGGGCATTCCCGATCAGGGCCGAGACGGCGGCAAGCAGGGGCAGGGCAACGTAATCGGGTGGCGCGGCAGCGGCTTCGGCGGCATCGCTCACCCATGGCCCCCAGAAGTCGCCCAAAGTTCCAAGCGGGAAGTCTGGCGCCGCGCGTCGGCCAAGATCGAGAATTGACTTGTCGGGCTTGCCCCAAGGTTCAGGGGCGGCCGAAGCGTCGGCGACTCCTGCCGCTACCGCCGCGTCGATTTCTGCGCTCATGACACGCCACCCGCACGCATGCCGCTTCGAATTGTGGCCAGAATTTCGGGGCCTTCCAGCCCAGCCAGCGCAGCGGCGGCGGCAAGCTCGCGGGCGATTTCCGTGGCGGCCAGTTCGCCGGCTGAAACGAAACGCGCCAATGAAAAAGCCTCCGCGTTCAGCGTGTGATTCCGGGTTCCCGGCCCTGCCGATCGCACTCGATCAGCGGCACGGCGCAATGCAGCCGCAGCGAATCGGCTGGCATACGCTGGCGTGCCGTCCGGCGACCCTAGGCGAGGCGGTGAGGTCGGCTTGGGAGGCGGTAAAAGCCAGTCCGGCCAGTCGACAGGGGTGGCGTCGGCCAGAACCGGCAGCCCGGCAGCGGGCCACCATATCGCCGCGCCACCATCGGCCCGCACGTCGATGCCGGGTGCAATTCTCGCCACGCTGGATCGCAACCCTGGGCGGTGGCGGAACCAGAGATGCAGGCCGCCACCTCGGGTTCGATGCGTGCGGGTGGCAGGCAGGCGATGCCGGTTTTCTCGCCACCAGGGCAGCCCGGCTGGTCTGTCAATATCGAGAACAGCTAAGCCGGACAGTGTACCAGTTGCGACCCCGATCAGAAGGAATCGGAATCGCGCATGCAAGCCTTTGATCTCGTCCGGGTTCGACGTTGCGGCCAAGTGTCCGCGCAGACAACGCGGGCTCTTGTTCTGGTTAACAGGAAATATAGCGCAACCGCCGGCCGCCAAGGCGAGGGCGATCTGAAGAATTGGGTCGCCGGGTGATTTATTGGCATGTGGCCAAAGGTCATCACGAATTCCGAGTGATGGCCGTGTTTCGCCATTTGGCTGCTCTCGATTGCGCATGCCGTGATCCCGTTCTTTCGATTAACTCTGATCGACTGTTTGCATTTTTTGCCCGAATAAGTCTCCGTTCGAGCATTTGTGCAAATAAGATCAGACTCGTGGATATCCCCTCAAGCCAGCACCAGGTATCGCCTTCCTTGAAAAAACTTAGCCGCTATTGGGCGTTCTTATTTTTGCAGGACTTAGGTCGGCGAGAAATTTCTCAACACTCGACGCTGGAATTACAGTTCGGCGCCCGATTTTCAGGGCAGTCAGGCGCCCGGCACCGATCAGCCGATAGATCGAGCTGCGGCCGAGATTGGTCATCTGGCAGACATGCCTGATAGAAAGCAATACGCTCTGGGTGCTCATCGGTGCCTCTTTGGGTTTCATGACGTCCCCGTGCATCGCACGTCAGAAGCCCGCTGTCGCAACGTTTTTCAATCGAGCGCGCGTTGCTTTCAAAGACGTTTTGCGGATCGCCTGTCACGGGAGACGACGCGAAAAGTTTTGCGCCGCGAGGCTCCATGGCTGCCTGCATTTTGTCATCGTGGGCAGTCAGCGGCGGCTAATGTGCGACAATGGGCGACAGGGAGGCGACCTGCCCACTCCGATCCAATCTGTCCGGGACAAAACTTTTGCTGGAGCTGGACAAATTGGGATGTCCGATCTGACGCTGGACTCTTGTCCAGATCCGCTGGACTCTTGTCCAGATCCGTCGGAAATCCGTCCATCAACCCAAAGCAGGACTAATTTACTGATTCTGACAGCAATTCATTCTTCAGCTCCACCAGGGCGTCCATGATCCAGTTCGGTATCGCATCGGACTTATCATGGGCACTTGCCGCGATGCGTTTCAGCGGCTCGGTGCCGGGCTGATCCGCAGACCGGCTTTCTATCGTTTCGAAAACAGCCCTGAACCAGGTTATCGACTTGCCGGTTCGAGTTGGCGCGTCACCTGGCTTATCAGTCACGGTAATGCTTGGTCTTCTGCTAAAAAGGAAAATATAGACCCCCGCAAGACGGTTCATGAGCAGATGCCGTGGTCCATCAGGTGCTTTTCCACCCTGCTTTACCAAACCGGACCAAAATGGGATCGATCGCTCTGCGATCATCGCGAGAACTTCCAGTGACGGAATTAAATTGGCGATCACTCGGAGGACTTGAACATCTACGGAAGAGTTACGTTTCGATATCAATTCAATGATCTCAAGTTCTTGGAACTTTGTTTTGTCCTCATCAGAAACCGAGTGCTCTGATTGAGATATGAGAGTTTGAAATCTTTCCAGTTCGCGCCTTTCTTCCTGCGACAGTGCATAAGTTGTCTGGCTTGCGAGTCCAAGTAAATTCTTAAGACCAGGGTATTCGTCGATTGTTGCTTCAGTTGGCAGGCATGGCTTTAGAAGCTCGATCGCGTCCCATGGCATGTATTCATGGTCGGCATTCTGGCTTGCCAGCCCTTCCATAAGTTTCCTGGCAAGAGACTCTATGCGCTTGCTCCATGTGGCATTTCTTCTCGCCATTCTCGGCTTGACGCTCGTGGCTGGGTGACACGCGTCTTTGATCGCGTCATTGATCGCAGCGGCTGCTGCGCGGCTCTTATCAGGGCTGGGTATTGGCAACTCAGCCTTTTCCGCAAAGGCCGTCACGTCTCGCTCCGTAATGAGATCGGGGATCTCGTGCCTACGAAAGTTCCGGGGGATGGGTTTCATTGATCGTCCTGGTCTGTCCGGTGATGACGCGTGTTGTCGCGGTTTGGCGTGGTATCGGCCGATTTAGCTTTGTGAGGGCCTACACTATCAGAAGACACCCAAGCTGCACACTGGGGAATACGCTCGGCTTTGGGCGAACAATCCGGAACAGCAAGCAATGGCGCGGGCGAGCCAAGAAAATCCGCCAAAACTGAGGTAATCCGTCCGGTGGCTGGGATGCGGCAAGCGAGATCCAGGCGGGCCGGCGATGCGCGATCTCAAATCTCAGAAAATTACTGCGCCACGACCCGCCAACACGCGCCAACTCGCGACAATACGCGACATAATGGACGGCGCTGACGTTTCTCTCGGTGCGGCTGGCAGGGGGCGAAGCAGAGCATCTCGTATAGCAAAACGCGTTACGGGCTCATACCTTTGCGCCACGGCGAGGGGGATCATCATGTCTGGCGTGACCAAACGCAAAAACCACCCGCTCTCGATACGCCTTCCCGAAGGCGACATCGCCATCATCGAACTCGCCGCCGACCTACGTGGCCGGTCGAGGCGGCATTACGGGCCGCAGATGAAGTACTTGTGGAAAGCACGACGCTCCGCATGATCCCGAAGGGCTTCGAGGCGTTCATCCAAGCAATCGCCGGCCCCGCCACACCTGTTCCGGAGATGGTGGCGTTCCTCAGCTGCAAGGCGCCATGGGAGAAGGGCGCGGCCAAGCGCTGATGGCGGAGCCGCCGCTCTCCGCGCCCGAACTGCTGAATGCCGGCCACGACGTAAATCAGTTCTTGTGCCGTAAGCCCTCGCTCGATCATTGGCCGAAGACCCGGGCGCTGGCCAATCACCAGAAAGGATTCACGGTGGTCATGGTCGTCCATGTGGCGGAGAATTTCGTCGGCTATTATGGCCTGGCGCCGACCGCCATTATTCCCTCCGCCCTGCCGCGCTCGACCCGCAACGGCCAGCCGCAGAACCCCGCGCCTTGCGCTCTGCTCGGCCAGCTCGCCATCGATCAGGCCTGGATCGGGCGCGGGATCGGCACCGGACTGTTCAACCAAGCGCTCGCCCGCAGCGTCAGCGGCGCCGCGCCGAACGGCGGGCGCTCCTTGGTCGTCCGCGCCGTCTATGATGAGGCGGTTGTGTTCTGACGCCACCGTGGATTCCTGCCGTCCAAGGACGACGCACTGGTGCTGTTCCGGTCCATTGCCGACATTGCTGCCTCGCTGAGTGCGCTTCAGACTTCTATCCATTGAAAGGATCGAAGTTGGAACAGGTAGCAGGACACGGAGCGGCGTCAGTCCAGCAGGACTCCTTCTCTGGTCGCTTTATCCAAGACGCCGGCAAGAACGGCGCTTTGTTTCTCTGTCGGAATCTTCGCCGGCATCTGCCGAGCAATTTGAAGAATGTCCATTTCCTTGGGCGTCAGGAACTTCCTCCTCATGCCCTCCCTTAGGATCTTTGTCCAATTCCGTGGAGAGACGGCAAGCACCTGCTTCTGGGCATCAATCCCGTTGTCGATCTTTTGAGTCTGTCGCGCAGTCCTCACTTCATGCCTGTTGTCCTCGGCCGATGCGAGTCCGGCCCAGAACTTCTCGGGAATGAGCTCCGCCATCCTGTCGGCTCGCTCGACAAGTCGCGTCCAGCAACCCTCCTTCTTGCACCATTCCGAAATATTTGAGATGCCCTGCGGTGGGCGGATGATGTCCTCATTCACGGCCGGTGCGATAACGGCCAGGGCCTCTGACAGCGAATCGTCAACAGCTTGGGCGGCCCAGATGCGCTGATAGTCCACCGTAGCCTTTCGGCGCTTCGTGATCTCGCCGAGCATTGACAGCGTGTAGGCTACGATGTTCGCGCGATAGCCGCCATTGTACCAAGGCTGCTCCGAGACCAGCTTCTCGGTCGCGCGGAACAGGATGCCGCGGGCGACGGCGCGTTTGAAATAGAACTCGTTGAAGCTGTCGGACGATTTCTCCCATTCCTTTCCGATCCGCAGCGCGTAGCGGGCGAAGTTCTTCTGGCTGCCGAGGTTCACCCAACGCGGGTGATCGTCGAAGACGTTTTCGAACTTTGCGAGGTCGGTCTTCGTGAACATCTGCGTCCTAGGATATTCCGCCCGGAACCGCTTCTGCTCACCTGCGGTGAGCTTCGCCTGCGCGTCTACATACTGACCGCGCGCCCGCTCGTAGAACCACTTCGTCTCGCGTTGTGCTCCCGGCCGAGCGGGAGCCCAGATACGGCGCGAGAATTTGTCCATGCGGACGTGGAACGGGTGGTTGGAGAAGAAGTCGGCGGCGTTTACTCGGTTCTGTGTGTTGGCGTATTCCGAGATGCGCGGGACGACCTGCTCGCTCTGCTCGCTGTCGATGACCGACAGCTTCATCTGCACAAAGATACCCGCCAGGTCGGCCTTGTCTCGGCGCTGAGTGTGGAAGAGTGAAGCAGTCGTCTGGCCGCCGTTGACGATCTGAAGGTCAGTCATGCGCACGATCTGGAGACCGCTGTCGGTCATCCGCGTCTCGACCTCCTGCGCCGTCGCGGTGATGCCGTTGTTGTAGGCGAAGAACATCTCGGGCTCGTTCAGGATGGTTGCCCGGATGCCCTTGTTCACCTGCGCGCGTGCCTGGAGGAAAGTCCGCACGTTCTGCTCCAACAGGCGGGCACTGTATCGGTCGTAGAGCGCGGCGAGGATCGGCGCGGGCATGACGATCAGATAGGATCTGTACGAATCGGAGCCGAGATTGGCGGGCAGACAGTTGATGCCCTTCCCAAACAGCT
>JAJXVA010000084.1 GCA_021782435.1 Pseudomonadota bacterium | reverse complement strand
GTGGCGGTGACGCGCTTCATCAAGGCCGCCGGCGGGTGCTCGGCGCCGGCCGGCACCAGTATCGCGGACGCGCTGCGCGGCCTTGGCCAGATGAAATTGCACGTGCTGAACCTGGCGCGCGCCAATGGCGGCGCGGATACGCTGGAATTGCTGATCCGGCACCCGGACTTCAACGGCATGCAGATGGACCAGGTGACGCGGCTCTATACCCCGGCACGCTATATCGACGCGGTGGATGTGCGGTCGGGGACGACCCTGGTGTTCCATATGGATAGCGACATTTCGCTCGCGACCGACCCCGCGATCACGTTCCGGATGCGCCCGGCCGGATCGGCGGTGGTGACGGCGGTGGCGCGCGATACCAGCCGGGCGGTGTTCAGCCATGTGTTCGATCTGACGGGACAGGGCAGCTGAAGCACGCGGCGGCGGCGGCGGCGAGCCTCGCGCTGGCCGCCTGGGCGCCGGCGCCACCGGGGCCATGGCTGGGGCCGGTGCATGGGGCGGTGCCGTCAACCCTGGCGGGCGGCTTCGTTATTCATACCCGGGCGCTGCACGCGCTGATGGCGCGCGAGACCCCGGTGCTGCTGGATGTTTCCGAGGCGCCGCGGCGGCCGCCGCGCATGGCGCCGGGGGCGGTGTGGCTGCCGCTGCCGCACCAGGATATTCCCGGCAGTCTCTGGATACCGGATGCGGGGCTGGGAGCGGTGCCGCCGCGGCTTGCCCTGTTTGTGGCGGCAACCTTGGCCCGGCTGACCGGTGGGCGGGCGGATGCGCCGGTGGTGGTTTATTGCCACCCCGCGTGCTGGATGAGTTGGAACGCGGCGCGACGGCTGGTGTGGCTGGGCTACCGGCGCGTGTACTGGGACCCGGACGGGATAGAGGGCTGGGCGGCGGCGGGGCTGCCCCTGGCGAACGCGCCCCCGCTCGCGCTGGGTGGGGCGGCGGCCAGCCCGAGCGCGCGGTAGAGCCGCAGGCTGGGCGGCCAGGCCTGGCCGATGGCGTGGTGCGCGAGCAGCGCGGCCGAGCCGCCACCGAAAACCCCGAGCAGGCTGACGGCCCAGGCCGCGGCGAGGGGGGCGGCGGCGTGGTGCCGCCACCCCCCGCGGCGCGACGGCGGCTGGGCCAGACGATCGGCCGGGCGGGGCGATGGCGCATCGGGCGGGGCGGCTTGGGAGACGGACGACTCGGAGGGCGACGATGGGGGCGGGAACGCCTGGGCCGGCGCGGCAGCGGGTGACGCGGCTTCGGGTGGGGCGGCTTCGGGTGGGGCGGCTTTGGACGGGAGGGGGGATGGCGCCACCTGCCAGGCTTCGCCACAGCGAAAACAGCGCAGGGAACGGCCCGGCGACAGGGCATTTTCGGGCACAGCGAAGACGGCGTTGCAGCCGGGACAGACGCAGCTTCGGGTCATGGCGGGGACAGGAAACCGCGATCGGGTTAACAGCGGGTTTCGGCGCGGTTTCGCGGCGCGGCCGGTTGGCCGTAAACAGGGCGGGAAGCGACGGAACGAAAGGCAGGCGATATCCGTGGTGGTGCGACTGGACCAGGTTGGGCTGCGGTATGGCCCGTCCGGCGAGGACGAGGTGCTGCGGGGGATATCGCTCGCGGTGCCGCAGGGGGGGTTCCGGTGGCTGCAGGGTCCCTCGGGCGCCGGCAAATCGAGCCTGTTGCGGCTGCTTTACCTGGAAGCGCGACCAAGCCGGGGGCGGCTTTCGGTGCTGAACACCGACATACCGATCGCGGAGACGCGGCTGGGACGCGGCATGCTGGCCAGGCTCAGGCGGCGGATCGGCGTGGTGTTTCAGGATTTCCGGCTGTTGCCGCATCTGACCGCGTTCGAAAACGTGGCGCTGCCGCTGCGCATCGCCGGCCGGCCGGAAGGCCAGGTACGGGCGGACGTGCAGGAGATTCTGGCCTGGGTGGGGCTCGGCCGGCGGCGCGACGCGCACCCGCAGGAATTGTCGGGCGGGGAACAGCAACGCATCGCGATCGCCCGCGCGGTGGTGCACCGCCCGGCGCTGCTGCTGGCCGATGAGCCGACCGGCAACCTGGACGATGCCCAGGCGGAACGGCTGATGCAGTTGCTGCGGGAGATGAACCGGCTGGGCACGACCGTGATCGTGGCGACCCACAACGCGGCGCTGGTGCGGCGCCACCCCGGGCCGGGCCTGTTTCTGGACGGCGGGCGGCTGGTGGGTGATGAGGCGGATGGCTATCATGAGCCGGAGTGACCGCGCCGCCGAGCGCCTGGCGCTGGCCGCCGAGGCGGCGCGGAACCGCGCCCTGCGGCCGGCGCGGCGCGATGATCTGGGCCTGCGGCGCGCGCTTTCCGACCGGCTGCTGCCTTTCCTGGTGGCCGCGATGACGTTTCTGGCGGCGCTGACCTGTGCCGGCTTCGTCGCGTCGTCCGGGATGGCGGCGCGGTGGCGGGCGGGCGCGGCGGCGGGAATCGTGGTGCAGATCCCGGACCCGGGGGCGCCGGCCGCGGATGGCAGGCACACCCGCCGCGCCGCCGTTCTGGCGCGGCTCGCGACATTGCCCTGGGTGGCCAGCGCCACGCCCATGTCCGAAGGGGCGCTGGCGGATATGCTGCGGCCCTGGCTGGGCGATTCGGCGGCGAACCTGGTGGTGCCGCTGCCGGCGGTGGTGGTGCTGCGCCTGACCGCCACGAACCCGCTGCCCCCGGATGCGGCGGCAACCCTCGACACGGTGGCGCCGGGCACGCTGATCGAGGATCCGGGCCTGTGGGTGACGCGGTTGACGCGGCTTGCCACCAGCGTTCAGGCGCTGAGCTTTCTGGTGCTGCTGATCGTGGCGCTGGTCGCGGTTTCGGTGATTTCGGTGGCGACCCGGGCGGGGTTGGCGGCGCGGCGGGACGCGATTGCGATCGTGCATCTGCTGGGGGCGACGGATGGGTTCGTGGCGGGCCGGTTCGCCCGACGGATCGGGCGGCTGTGCCTGCTTGGCGGACTGGCGGGGGCGGTGGCCTCGGTGCCGGTGCTGGCGGCATTGCTGGGCTTGTCGGCACCGTTCGAGGCCAAGGGCGGGCCGGCGATTCCGCTCGAGCTCGGCGCGCTGGCGGCCCTGCCGGCAGTGACCTGGGTGATTGGCTGGGGCACGGCACAGGTGGCGGTGCGGCGCTGGCTGGCGCGCCTGGTATGATGGCGCGGGCCGGGATCTGGCTGCTCGGGCTGGCCGGGGCGGGGTTCGTTCTGGGATTTGCCTGGTTCGTCGGGCGCGCCACCTACCCGCTGCCGCCCCCGGCGCCGGCGGACGGGATCGTGGTGCTGACCGGCGGCAGCAACCGGATAGAAACCGGGTTGCGCCTGCTGGCGCGCGGCATGGCGCCCCGCCTGCTGATTTCGGGCGTGCTGCCCGGCACCGATGCCGATTTTCTGGCGCGGGAAGCCGGCGTCGACCCGGCGCTGATCCTGGGCCGGGTGACGCTGGGGCAAAGCGCGATTTCGACCCGTGGCAATGCCGAGGAGACGGCTGCCTGGGTTCAGCGGCATGACATGACCACGCTGATCGTGGTGACGGCCTACTACCACATGCCGCGGGCACTGGCGGAACTGCACCGGGTGGTGCCGCGCGTGACCCTGTTCCCGGCACCGGTGCGGCCGGCAAAGGGGCCGGACAACACGTTCGCGCGACGCCTGGAATTGCTTGGTGGGGAATACTTGAAATATCTGGCGGTGCGGATGGGACTGCCCAACCCGCGCGCCGATTTGCGGGTGGGGGCGGGGTTGCCGTGATGGGCCGGATTTTGTGTTCGGTGGCGCTGAACCTGGCCTATGGGGCCATAACCACCGCGCTTTCGGTGTGGGGCATACTGTTCTGCCGCACCGAGGCGCGGGCGATCTGGCTGGGCCGGAGCTGGGGACGCGCCATGCTGGCGACGGCGCGGGCCTGCGGCATCCAACTGGAAATCAGCGGCGCGGAGCACCTGCCGCGAGACGGCGCGGCGCTGATCGCGAGCGCGCACCAATCGGCCTTCGATACCATGATCTGGATGGCGGTGCTGCCGCGCGGCGGGTTCGTGCTGAAGCGGGAATTGCTGAGCCTGCCGCTGTTCGGGCGGTTGCTGGCGCGCGCCGGGATGATAGCGGTGGACCGCGCGGGCGGGGCCGGCGCGATGCGCACTTTGCTGCGCGGCGCCACACGGGCCTGCGCCGAGGGGCGGCAGATGGTGATTTTTCCGCAGGGGACGCGGGTGGACCCGGCGGCGGCGCCGGCGCCGCTGCACCCCGGGGTTGCCGCCATGGCCATGCGCACCGGCCTGCCGGTACTGCCGGCCTGGCTGGATTCCGGCCGGTGCTGGCCAAGGCGGGGGTTCTGGCGCTACCCGGGCACCGTGCACCTGCACCTGCTGCCCCCCCTGCCCGCCCACACCCCGCGCGAGACGCTGATGGCAACCCTGGCCGGGGTGTTCGCGGCGGACCGGCCGGGGCCTGGGGACAACTCTGGGGATCAAGCCCCCGACCGGCTGACGTTTCAAAACAAGAGCGCAACGCAACCTTATGATGAATAAATTGTTTTACGGGAATCCGGGTTGCGCCCCGATAGGGTTTCGGCCTGGGGATGATGGTTTGAATCTTGCGCGATCGGCCCGGTTTGCCGCGAGGACGATGGGATGACGACCCGTAAGACCCTGACCGCCCTCGGCGTGGCCGGACTGACCCTGATCGGCGCCGATTTTCTCGCCTGGCACGTGGCGACCGACCGGTTGCGCGCGGCGCTGACGGCATTTCAGGCCCGGGCCGCCAGCCAGGGCTGGCATTTGACCGCGGTGAGCGAACGGGAAGCCGGGTTTCCGGTGACGGCGGCGCTGATATTGCGCGAGGCGCGGCTGGCGCAGACGGGCGGGTTCGCGTGGCGCGCCGGGCGGGTGCGGATCGACGTATCCGTGCTGCGCTGGGGGGTGGTGCGGATAACCGCCGACGGGACGCAGGGCATGACGCTGCCGGGCAATGCGCCGTTGGCGTTCGATGGGCCGATAACCGCGACCGTGCCCTGGCGCCGGGCGGCGACGGCCCTGCGCTTTCACATCGGCGCGCTCCGTGTGCCCACGAAGCAGGGCACGCTGCTTCTGCGCGCGGCGACCGCGACCGTGACCCGGGGCGCGACCGAAACGAGCCTGGCCGTGGTGGCGGGGCCGGTGGTGGTGCCGCCGGCGCTGGATGCCGGGCTTGGCCCCGAGATCAGCCGGATCACGCTGGCGGCGCGGCTGCGCCCGAACTGGCCCGGTGGGAACGGCGCGGCGGCGGCGCGCGACTGGCAAGGCCAGGGCGGCGCGCTGCGCCTCGACCGGCTGGATTTGGCGTGGGGCGCGGCGTGGGCGAGCGCGAGCGGCCGATTAGGGCTGGATGATGATTTGCAGCCGGTGGCGCACCTGGCGTTGCGGCTGCGCGACAAGGCAGCGTTGCTCAATGCGTTGGTGCAGTCGGGCACGATCAGCCCCGGCGCGGCGCTGGCCGCCAATGCCGTACTGGCCCTGCTGGCGCCGGCGCAAGGCGACGGGGCGGCGCTGCCGGTGGAAATCAAGCACGACCGACTGATGGCCGCCCGGATACCCCTGGCGCGCCTGCCGCACCTGGCCTGGGGTGGGGGCGAATAGGCGGCGGGGACGCGATTGCGTGGTTGCCGCGGTGGCTCACCGGCTGGTGCTTCCCGGCGTTTCGCGAACCATGGGCGCGGGTCAGGTCGCCGGCGCGGAAGGCGCGGCCGCGGGTTGGTCTGGTGCGCCATCGGGCAGGGCCCGGCCGCCGCGCAGGACCCGGTCGGCGGCGGGGGTATAGGTGGCACCTTCCCCGTGCAGGACGAGGCCGGGCAGGAGTTGCGTGGCCCCTTTGCCGAAACGGCGGCCGCGCAGGAGGCATAATTTGGCGGGGCGGCCGGGGCGTGGCCAGAACGGGTGGAGTATGAGGCTGCCGATACGGTTGCCGGCACAGGCCGGGATGGCGGCAGCGAGCTGAGAAGCGGGCAGAATGAGGGTGAGGCTGCCGCCGGGTTCCAGGCAGGCGGCCAGGGTTGCGACCCAGGTCGCGAGCAGGTGCCCCGACGCGATTTTGGCCTCCCTGCGACCGCGGATCGCGGAGGGCGTGCCGCCTGCGTCATGCCAGGGCGGGTTGGCCATGGCGTGGTGGAACGGGCCGCCGAGGGAGGCCGCGGTTTGCGGCTCGATGGCGGCTTCGCGGAATTGCAGCCCGGTGGCGAAAGGGTTGGCGGCGGCGTTTGCCGCGGCGAGGGCCGCCAGGTCGGGATTCCGCTCGATGCCGAGACCGACCACCCCCGGCACGCGCGCGGCGAGGCACAGCAGGGCGGCGCCGGCACCACAGCCGGCCTCGAGCACGCGCTGACCGGGTCGGGCGGGGATGAACGCGGCAAGCAAGACCGGCTCGATGCCGGTGCGGTAGCCATCCGTCAGCTGGTCGTATCGGACGGTGCCGTCGAGCAGCCAGCCCTGGGTGCGGCCGGGGACGGGCTGGGTCACATCTCGCCTGCCTGGTCCAGGATGCGGCGGGCCTGGGCGAGGTCCCGGGTATCGACCGCGATGCGGCGGGGGAAGGCGCCGGTGCCGCCCTCGATCAGGCTGACGTGCTGGTCGAGCAGCACCGGGTCGAGCCCGGCATCCCGCAGCAGGCAGAGCAGGTAGGTGATGCGGACCCAGTCATTGGAGACGACGACGACGTGCATGGCGCGGCCAGAATGGGGCGGCGGGCGGTGAGGCGGCAAGCCCGGCGCTGCTTGACCCCTGTTGGCCCTGGCCAATATGTTGCGGCGCGCGGTGGCACCCCAGAACACCACAAGCGCCGCGCCGGCGTGCGCCTCAGGAGACTTCGTGGACCATCCCCCCAGTGCGATCATCGACCCGGCCGAGGATGCCCTGAACCGCCTTGGCGCGTTGGTGGCCCCCGACCTGGTGGCCTGCAACCGGTTGATCGTGGAGCGGATGCAGAGCCCGGTGGCGCTGATACCGCAACTGGCGGCGCATATCGTGGCGGCGGGAGGCAAACGGCTGCGCCCGCTACTGACACTGGCCTGCGCGCGATTGTGCGGCTACGGGCTGGCGCAGGGCATGCGGCACGTGTTGCTGGCCGCCAGCGTGGAATTCATTCACACCGCGACCCTGCTGCACGATGACGTGGTGGACGAGAGCGTGCAGCGCCGGGGCCTGGCCAGCGCGAATGCGATTTTCGGCAACAAGGCCTCGGTCCTGGTGGGGGATTTTCTGTTTGCCCGAGCCTTTCAACTGATGGTCGAGGATGGGTCGGTCGAGGTGCTGGCGGTGCTTTCCCGGGCGGCGGCGACGGTGGCCGAGGGCGAGGTGCTGCAATTGATGACGCAGAACGACCTGGCGACGACCGAGGCGCGGTATCTGGACGTGATCGGGGGCAAGACCGCGAGCCTGTTCACGGCCGCGTGCGAGGTGGGGGCGCTGGTGGCCGACGACCCGCCGCTGGGCCGGGAAGCGGCGCGGACGGCGCTGGCGCGGTATGGCACGTGCCTGGGGATGGCGTTTCAACTGGTGGACGACGCGCTCGATTACGGGGCGGATCCGCGGCATCTGGGCAAGACGGTGGGCGATGATTTCCGTGAAGGGAAAATCACCTTGCCGGTGCTGGTGGCCTACGCGGCGGGCGATGCGGCGGAGCGGCGGTTCTGGGAGCGCACGGTGGGCGAAGGCGCGCAGGAAGAGGGCGACCTCGAGACGGCGCTGACGGCGATCCGGCGCCATAACGGGATCGAGCTGACCGTCGAACGGGCACTTTTCTATGCCACTGAGGCAAAATCGGCCCTGGCCGGGTTTCCGGCCGAGCCGATGGCCGACGCGTTGCGTGCGATCGCCGAGTATACAGTGCACCGGCTGCGCTGAACGCAACCCTTCCGGGATCGCCCGGACGAAATCGCCGGACCTGAACCCATAGCGGAGCGTTCGCGCGTGGCCGCGCCGGGATCGTTGGGATTTGCAAATAATTTCATAGGTAACAATGCCTTAACAGCTCGACGGTGGCAGAGGCGTCTGGCTGCGGGCGGGACCACGCTATAAAATTGCGCGATTTCCGGAAGATTTCCGGGAAAATCAGCGCGAAATTTGGAATACTGGCAAGTTTCTTGCTTCCTGCTTGGGATGCGCATGGCCCGATGGTGGGCCTTCGTTCGTCGTTGCCGCTGTTTTGTGCATGGCATCGGCGTGAGCCAAGGAGATTTCGCAATCCATGTCGATCAAAGGTCTGAGTTTTCGCCGGATACCGGCCAGCCCGCGTTTATGGGGTCTTGATGCGGCTTCGGTCGATTTCCTGTCGTCGCTTGATGCCGATCCGGGGCAGAAACCCTTCCGCCGGAGCCGCCCCGATGGCGTTCGTGCCATCCGGCGCTCCGCGCCTGGCCCTGAGCGGAGCGACGCGATGACCCTTTCCCATGTTTCTGCCGTGACCCGTCTGGTCCGGTTCGGCGCGATGGTGGCGCCGATGGCGGTGCCCCTGGCGGCCTGGGGCCAGACGGCGCCCTGGCCGGCCGCGCCGCCGCCGGCCAGCGTGAGTTTGCCGACCCCGGGCATGTCGGCACCGCTTGCGCTGCCGGCTAATCCGATGGCGCTCGATGTCGGGCCGCTCGGGAAATGGTATGTGGATGGGGTGCTGAGCGGACTTGGGTTGGTCCAGAACAACGCCCTGCCGAGCGACAATGGCGGCCAGGCGGATATCAGCAACGGCATGGTCATGGTGCAGAAGATCGATGGTCTGGTGCAGTTCTATGCCCAGGCCGGGGCCTATAGTTTTCCGACCGTGGGCACGGGCTATGTGCCGGCGGGGCGTGCGGTCGGGGATTATTTCGGGGTGGTGCCGCTGGCCTTCGTGAAACTGGCGCCGACCGGGAGTTTCAACATCGAGGCAGGAAAACTGCCGACCCTGATCGGGGTGGAAGGCGGCTTCAGTTTCGAGAACATGAACATCGAGCGCGGGCTGCTGTGGAACCAGGAGCCGATCGTCAGCCGCGGCGCGCAGGCGAGTTACACGCTGGGCACGGTTACGGTCAACCTGTCGGTCAATGACGGATATTATTCCAACGTGTATAACTGGATCAGCGGCAGCCTGGCCTGGGCGATGAATTCGGCGAGCACACTGACCCTAGTCGGCGGTGGTAATTTGGGCCGCACCGATGTCGCGAGCTTCGCGACGCCGATCGCGCAGAACAATTCCAGTATCTATAACGTGATTTACACCTTCAGCCACGGCCCCTGGACGATCACGCCATATTTCCAGGCAAGCCATGTGGAAGCGAACCCGCAACTGGGCATTCTGCACGCGGCCGATACCTATGGCGGGGCGGTGCTGGCGAATTACGCGATCGACAGCCACTGGAGCCTGGCCGGGCGGGTGGAGTATATTACCACTACGGGGAGTGTATCTGATGGATCGCCGAATTTGCTGTATGGGCCGGGCTCGGACGCGGTTTCGGTGACCCTGACGCCGACCTGGCAGTGGAACCGGTTTTTTGTGCGCGGCGAGGTGAGCTACGTCGCGGCGGGATCGGTGACGGGCGGGGCCGGCTTCGGTCATGCCGGCAACGCGACCGACCAGGTGCGGGGCGTGATGGAGGCGGGGGTGCTGTTCTGATGTGACGCGGAGACACCCCGACCCAAGGGGCGCGACCCAAAGGGGGCGCGACCCAAAGGGGGTGTGCCCCAAGGGGGGGTGACCCAAGGGGGGAGTCAC
>JAJXVA010000083.1 GCA_021782435.1 Pseudomonadota bacterium | reverse complement strand
AGCAATCCACGGGCGCGGGGCCTTACCCTTGCCGCGCGGCGTCAGTGCCCGAGCGCGAGGTTGGCGACCTTGACGATGACCATGACCATGGCGCCGGCGAGATAGAGACGCAGCACGCCCATCCAGGCGCGCTGGCCGCGGCTGAGGGTGAGGGGGGCGAGGGATTCGAGCCGGGGCATGCGCCAGGTGGCGCGGTCGCGCCCGGATTGCGCGGGCCGGGCACCGGCCCGCGCGCGCGGCACCGCGAGCGCGACGAGGCCGACGAGACTGCCAACGGCAAGAATTTCGACCATCAGCCGGCCGGAGAGGGATGGAAACAGGGTCGCGGCGGTGAGGATGAGCGAGAGCAGCACCAGCAGCCAGATGACGGCGCCGGTGAACAGGTTGGTGAGGCGGCCATTGACCCAGGGGCCGAGCACTTCGGGGTCGTTGCAGAGCAGCAGCAGGAACACCGTGGCGCTGGGCAGCAGCACGCCGGCGAGGGTTTGCACCGCGTTGGTGAGCAGGCCGAGCAGGCTGGCATTGCCGAACACGACGATGAGCCCGGCGGCGAGGATGAGCCCGGCATAGACGGCGTAGAAGCCACGCGCGTCGGTGGCTTTGCGGTGCAGCGAGTGCTTGAGCGAGAGGACATCGCCGATGGCGTAGGCGGTGGCGAGCGAGACCGCGGCGGCGCCGATGATGCTGGCATCGAGCAGCGCGATGGCGAACAGGATGCCGGCCAGGTGCCCGCCCTTGGCAGCGAGCCCGCGCGCGACCGATCCGGCATCGGTGAACTGGCCGAAGGCGGCCGTGCCGCCGAACGCGGCGGCCGCGGCGGCCATGATGGCGATGGCGCCGACCAGCACCACGACGATGCCGATCCAGAGATCGATTTTCTCGTAGGGAATGAAGCGCGGGGTGATGCGCTTGTCGATGACGTAGCTTTGCTGGAAGAATAATTGCCAGGGCGCGATGGTGGTGCCGACGATGCCGATGATGAGCAGCATGACATCGGACAAGGCGGCGTGATGCGGCAGGCTCGGAACGAGCAGATTGATGCCGATCTGGCCGAGTGGCGGATGAACCCAGATGAACACCGGCACCAGCAGCAGACTACCGGCGCAGAGCGCGAGGGCGAAACGCTCGAAACGGCGGAAACTGCCGGTGCCGGCGGCGGCGATGACCAGGGCGGCGGCGGCGGCGAGGCCGGCGAGGCGGGGCACGCCGAGATAATCGAGCGCCAGCGTGATGCCGATGAATTCGGTGACGATGGTGAGCGCGTTGAGCAGGAACAGATCGATGACGCTGAAGGCGCCCCAGAAGCGGCCGAAACGCGCGAAGATCAGGCGGGCATGGCCGACCCCGGTGACCGCGCCCAGGCGCAGCACCATTTCCTGGTTGACGTAGAGCACGGGGATGAGGAGCGGCAGGGTCCAGAGCAGGTGAACCCCGAAATTCTGGCCCGCCTGGCTGTAGGTGCTGAACGCCCCGGCATCGTTGTCGCCGACCATGACGATGAGGCCGGGTCCGAGGATGGCGGCGAGGGTGCGCAGGCGGGCGCCGAGGCGGCTCCGCGCGGCGGCGTGTGGGTGGCCGCGATGGATGGTGCCGAGCGCGCCGCGGATGTCGCCCTCATGGGCGGAATCGAGCACGGCGGAAGGCAGGTTGGGCGCGAACGGGATATCGGACATGGCAAACTGACCTGGCTTGAGGGGAACGAGGACAAGCGGTCAGTGGGTAGACGGAGGTTCCTCATCGACGTGCCAGCGGCAGGCGAGACGGCCGTCGCGGCCGACGGCCCAGCGGGCAAAGGGACGGGAGGAACGGCGGGCAGGACGCGGTAGGCGGATGACTTGGCCGGACATGGCGGTCTCTCGTGCAGGGGTCCAGGGATGAGGGGCCTGGACCGAGAGACGGCGCGGCGTCGGACGCGGCTAGGCGGCGTCGTTGGCCGTGCGGGTCTGGGTCCGGGCGATTGGCCAGTCGTGTGAGCGCCGACTATGGCACTCCGACAACTGGGCGGCGGATCGCGAGGTCATGGGTTCCCGAATCGGTTGTTGAACAGGTCGGTTGTTAACTGGCAGGGCGGACGGCACGGAGATGGGCCGGCACCGCCCGTTTGGGATAACGGGGGCCGGACGGGGGCGCAATCCTGGGCGATGATGGCGGGGTGAGGAGCGCGGCCAGGTGTTGCGGGAATGACGCGCCGGATGGGGGCGCGGTGATGGGCGACACTGGATTGCGCGAGGACCGGGAGCGGCCCCATACAGGGATGTGATGACCCCGACCCGGCCGGCCTGCCCTGACCCGGAACCCGATGCGGAGCACGCCCGGCAGCACGGCTTTGCGCTGCTGATCGTGTTGTGGACGCTGGTGCTGCTGGCGCTGCTGGCGGCGACGGTGACCGCGACCGGGCGCAGCGAGACCCGGATTGCCAGCAACCTGGTGGGATCGGCCAATGCCGAGGCGGCGGCGGATGGCGGGGTTGCGGCGGCGATGTTTCATTTGCTGATCAGCAGTAATCAGCATTGGCCGGCGAATGGCCTGGTGCACCAGCTGGTGTTGGGCCACGAGACCGTGGACGTGGCGATTTACGATCAGGACGGCATGGTCGACCCGAACCAGTCGCCGCCGGCGCTGATCGCGGCGCTGCTGCGCCAGATCGGGCTCGATGATACCGCGGCGCAGACCCTGGCCAATGCGATCGTCGATTGGCGCAGCCCGACCGATGGCGGCCTGCTGCCGCAATACCAGGGGGCGGGGCGCATATTCGGGCCGCCGCACCAGCCGTTTCAATCGGCGGCGGAGCTGGGGCTGGTGCTGGGCATGACCCCCCGGATCACCGAGTTGCTGGCGCCGCACATCAACCCCTATGTGCAATCGACCCCCGACCCGAACCTGGCCGACCCGTTGGTGGCGGCGGCGCTGACGGATGCCATGAACCGCGACCATGTGTCGCTGGACCCGGCAACCCCCGATGGCCCGCAACTGGTGCTGATTTCCGCGACCGCGAGCGGCGCGGGCGCCACCTTCACGCGGCGGGCACTGATACGCTTCGACAGCTCGAACGATCCGCCGTTCACGACCTTGGAGTGGTACGCGGGGTGACCGACGCGGCGGCGATGCCGGCGGGGTGGCGCCCGACCCGCGCGCGCCTGTTCTTGCCGGAACGCGCAAGAAGCCGCATCGTCCGGCATCATGTCGTTGCCGATCGATCTTCTGCTGATTCTGTTTCTGATCGGGATCAATGCGATTTTGGCAACCGGCGAGCTGGCGCTGATATCGGCGCGGCGGTCGCGGCTGGCGGCGCTGGAGGTGCGGGGTGGCGCGGGCGCGGCGCGGGCGCGGCACCTGGCGGAAAATCCGTCGCTGTTTCTGCCGACGGTGCAGACAGGTCTGACGCTGATCGGGATCATGATCGGGGTGGTCGGCGGGCAGCGCCTGGCCGATTTGCTGCGGCCGCTACTGTTGCGGCTGGCGGTGCCGGGGGGAATTGCGGGACAACTGGCGCTGGCGGCGGCGGTGCTGCTGGAGACCTATCTGACGCTGGTGCTGGGCGAACTGGTGCCCAAGCAACTGGCGCTGCGCCACCCGGAGAAAGTGGCGGTGGTGCTGGCGCCGGCGATTGCCTTCCTGACCGGGCTGGCGGCGCCGCTGGTGTGGCTGCTTTCGGCGTCCTCGAACCTGGTGCTGAAGCTGCTGGGCGTGACCGGCGTGCTGCGCGAGAGCGTGACCGAGGAAGATTTGAGGGCGGTGCTGGCCGAGGGCGCAGAAGTGGGTGTGCTGGAGAGCGAGGAACGGGCGATGATCGAGCGCCTGTTGCGCCTGGCCGATAAGCCGGTGCGCGCGATCATGACCGCGCGCACCGAGCTCGACTGGATTGATGCGAGCGCGACGCGCGAGGCGATCGTCGCGAAGGTCACGGGATCGGCGCATTCGCGGTTCGTGGTATGTGACGGATCGGTCGATAATGTGCTGGGGGTCATTCAGGCGAAGGACCTGCTGGACCAGGTGCTGGCCGGCAACGCGCTGGCGGTGGGTACCGCGGTTCGGCAGCCGGCGGTGATGCCGGACACGGTGACCGCCTTGGACGCGTTGGAGCAGCTGAAGCACGAACCCCTGGGCATGGCGCTGGTCATGGACGAGTACGGCAGTTTCGAGGGGGTGGTGACCGCGGCCGATGTATTGGGCGCGATCATTGGCGAGGCCGGCGACCCGGCACCGATCATGCCGGGCGACGCGGTGGAGGCGGAATACGAATTCGATGGGTTGATGCCGGCGGACGAATTGGAGGCACGGCTGAATTTGCCCGATCGCCCGCCGGGCAGTTTTCATACCCTGGGCGGGCTGGTGCTGGCCTTGCTGCGCCGGGTGCCGAAGCCGGGCGACCGGATCGTGTTCGGGGGATGGCGGTTCGAGGTGATGGCGATGGAGGGGCGGCGCGTGGCGCGGGTTCGGCTGACGCGCGAGCCGATGGGCGATGGGTAGCGCGTGGCGGCGACGACCGCGGGACCGAACGAAAACAGGAGAAAGCCATGATGAAGCGGTGGGTTATGGGGCTGGTGCTGCTGAGTGCCCTGACGGGGTGCGTGGCCTCCGGCCTGGCTGACGGCGGGGATTACGGCGGGGGGTATGGCGGGGATTATGGCGGGGCGATTTTCGGCGGCGCGCCGATATACGCGGACAGTTTCGCGCCGGGCGATGCGTATTACGACGGCTATTACGGACCCGTGGCCGAGGGCTACTGGGGGCGCGACCACGCGTTCTACTTCCATCACGGAGACCATCACTGGCTGCGCGACCCGGGGCAGCACTTCCGCCGGGCGCCGGGCGCTGGCTTCCGGCATGTGCATTTCGCGGGGCACGGGCGGGGTGGGCACTTCAACCATCACTGAGGCGTGACGCGCGACCCGGCCTGGCACAGGGCGCGCTTCGCCGACCGGCTGCCCTGGCTGCGCCGGCGCGGCCTGGCGCGCGCGGCGATTCGGGCGTTTTTCACGGCCAGGGGATACCTGGAAGTGGAAACGCCGATTTTGACGCCGGCGCCGGGTGAGGAAGTGCATTTGCGCGCGTTCCGGACCGAGGGCGTGACCGCGCGCGGCGCGCGGCACGAATACTGGCTGCACACCAGCCCTGAGTTCGCGATGAAGCGCCTGCTGGTGGCGGGCGCGGGGCCGATATTTCAACTGGCGCGCGTGTTCCGCAACGAGCAGGCCGGGCGGTTGCACGCGCCGGAATTCACGATGCTGGAATGGTATCGGCCGGGCGCCACGATGGCCGATTTGATGGACGAGACCGAGGCGCTGCTGCGCGCGGTGCTGCCGCCGGTTTTTGACTACGCGGGCATGACGCTGGACCTGACCCGGCCGGGCACGCGGATTTCCATGCAGGCGGCGTTTCAGCGCCATGCCGGTATCGACGTGCTGGGTTGCGGCGAGACTGCGGAGGCGCTGGCCGGCGCGGCGGGCGTGGCGAGGCTGCCCGACGAGGATTGGGAGAGCCTGTTTTTCCGGCTGCTGCTGGACCGGGTGGAACCCCATCTGGGCCGAGATGGGCCGGGGTTTCTGACCCACTGGCCGCTGGCACAGGCGGCGCTGGCGCGCCCGGCGCCGGAGGATGGGCGGGTGGCCGAGCGGTTCGAGGTGTTTCTGGGGGGCATGGAAATTGCCAATGCCTTCATTGAGTTGACGGATGCGGCGGAGCAGCGGCGGCGCTTCCTGGCGGACCGGGCGCGACGCCACGCGCTGACCGGGCGGAGCGATTGGCCGATGGATGAGGATTTTCTTGCCGCCCTGGCCCATGGCATGCCGCCCGCGGGCGGGGTGGCGATGGGGTTCGACCGGGTGGTGATGCTGGCGACCGGCGCAACCCGGATCGCGGACGTGCAATACATGCCGCTCGGCGATGATAACGACGGGGATTAAACAAAAGGTAACCGCCGTCCGATGACGTTGCGGCGGTGACGAAGCCCCCTATACTCAACCCAAGAGAAACCGTGACGGCGGGATCATGAAAAAGCTTTGTCTTTCGCTGGGTGTGTTGCTGCTGCTCGGGGGATGCGTCTCCGAGGCGGAAATCAATGCGAAACTGGCGCGCCATATCGGGCAGAGCGAGGCCGACCTGGTGAGGGAGATGGGCGTGCCGAACCGCCATTATCAGACCGAGGGGCATACGTTCCTGGCCTATGTGAAGGGCTATGAGTCGACCAATGGATTTTCCGATAATTTCGGCTATCCGTTCGGGTATGGCTGGGGGGGGTATGGCTATGGGTTCGGCTGGGGTGGACCGATGGATTACAGCGCCGATACCGTGCATTACTACTGCGAGACCGATTTCGATGTGTTCCAGGGTCGGGTGATCGGATTTTCGCGGCATGGCAATGATTGCTGAGGCGACGCGGCCACGGTCCGTCACCGGGTGCGGCGTTAACTGTTTCTGAACCCTGTCGCGCGCATTCGGGGTGTGGCAGGGTGCCGGCAGAACGGATCGGAGGCCCGAGCATGTCGAAGCGCGGATGGTTGATGGCGGGGTTTTGGGTCGGCGCGGCCCTGGTTGCGGCCGGAGTGACCCCTGGCTCCGCGCGGGCGCAGGGGCAGACGCCGGGCGAGCGCGATTTACAGCATATCATTGGCCAGGCCGGTCGCGGCAACGGCATCATCACGCTCTATTCGGGGCGGGACAATTCGGTTCCGCTGACGCCGGGCCGGCAGACGCTGAACGAGGCGCTGGGAGAGGTTTATCTGACCTCGCCGGATTTGCAGGCCGAGCGGGCCAAGCTGCGCGCAACCGATGAGCAGGTGCCGACCGCGCTTTCCGGCTGGCGGCCGCAGATTTCGTATCAGATGCAGCCGGGCTGGGGGTATGGGGACCTGACCTCCTCGCAGCAGATTTCGGGCAACCCGCTGCTGAATATTCCAACGAGTGTGAAGGCGGTGACCCAGAGCACGGAGCGCTGGACGTTTTCGCAGCAATTGACGGTGACCCAGCCGGTATGGCGGGGCGGGCGGACGACCGCCGCGACCGCGCAGGCCGAGGGCAATGTGCGGGCCGAGCGCGCCAATCTGATCGCCCAGCAGGAGCAATCCCTGGCGAACGGGATGAGCGCCTATGTGAACGCGGTGCAGGACCAGCAGCTTTACGAAATCAACTCGGATAACGTTAGTCTGGCGCAGAAGACGCTGGATGCGACCCGGTTGCGCTTCAAGCTGGGCGAGGTGACGCGCACCGACGTGGCGCAGGCCGAGGCCGGATTGGCGCAGGCCCAGAACCAGTTGGCCACCGCCTATTCCCAGTTGCAGACGGCGCTGGCGACCTATCGCAGTGAAATCGGGCCCGTGCCGCAGCAACTGGTGGCCCCTCAGCCGCTGGCCATGCCAGCCCGCACCGAACAACAGGCGGAGGCGGTGGCGCTGGCCAATAACGCGGCGATTCTGAACGCGGCCTATGCCGACGGCGCGGCCAAGGACGCAGTGAACGTGGCGTTCGCGAATTTGATGCCGGAATTCAGCCTGCAGGGCACCGCCGAATACAACAACCAGCCCTATAATGTGGGGCTCATTCAGCGCGGCGGTATTCTGGGCGGCATGTTGCAGGTGCCGATTTATCAGGGAGGCAGCGAATACGCGGCGATCCGCCAGGCCAAGCAACAGGAGCAGGAAGCGCGAAAGCAACTGGATGCCGCGCGCGACAATGCTTTGCAACTGGTGGCGCAGTATTGGCAGGGGACGGTGCAGGCGCGCGAGGCGGCGCAGGCGGCCTCGGCCGCGGTGCGGGCCGATGAAATTGCCCTGGACGGGGTGGAACGCGAGGCCTTGGCCGGCACCGAGACCACCTACGATGTGCTGCTGGCGGAACAGGCGCTGCTGAATGCAAGGGTGACCCAGGTGCAGAACGTCGACACCCTGGTGACCGACAGCTACCAGCTGGCCGGCGCCGTCGGGCGGCTGACGGTAAGCGATCTGGGTCTGAAAGTGCCGCATTATAACCCGAACGCTTACTACAAGGCGGTGCGCATGCTGCCGTTCGGCACCGGGGATTATGCAACCCACCAGCCGGGACGCTGAGCGTATGGCGGAGGACGTGACCGGCGAGACCTCCGATCCGTCGATGGAGGATATTCTGTCCTCGATCCGCCGTATTCTGAACGAGGAAAAGGGCGAGACCGAGGACGGGGTGGCGCCGCCGGAATTGCTGCTGGATGCCACCATGCTGGCCGAGCCCGAGGCTGACCCGCCGCGCCCCGGATTGGAGGAGGAGACGATGCCGGAAACCCTCGATGCGCCGCAGATGGTTGCGCCGCCGGACGCCGAGTCCGCGGTGCCGACCGCCGCCTCGGGGCTGGCGAGCGTCGAGACCGGGCGCCGCGTGGCGGCCATGCTTGGCGGGCTGGCCGAGGCGCGGGCGGTGGCGCTTGGCAAGGGAGGGCTGACGCTCGAGGACCTGGTGCGCGAGGCGTTGCGGCCGATGCTGCAACAATGGCTGGACCAGTATCTGCCCGGGCTGGTGGAGCGCCTGGTGCGCGAGGAACTGGCACGCATCGGCGGCACGGCGGGTTTGTAACGGCAAGCCTGCGCCGCCGGCCATGGCGCGGCGGCGCCGGCTTGGTTAAGCAGAGGCGAGGCTTTCGACGCAACTTCCTCGCCCTGGACACAATGATGCTGGACAAGCACTTCGACGCCGCCGACCACGAACCGGTGATTTATGCCGGCTGGGAGGCCGGTGGCGCTTTTGCCGGCGGGCAGCGCCCTGGCGCCGTGCCGTTCACGATCGTGGTGCCGCCGCCCAATGTGACCGGCACACTGCATGTGGGCCACGCCCTGAATTTCACGTTGCAGGACGTGCTGGTGCGCTGGCGGCGCATGCAGGGGTATGACGTGCTGTGGCAGCCCGGCACCGACCATGCCGGCATTGCCACCCAGATGGTGGTGGAGCGCAACCTGGCCGCCGCTGGCACGACCCGGGCGGCGCTGGGACGGGATGCGTTCCTGGCCGAGGTGTGGGCTTGGAAGGCACAGTCGGGCGGGGCGATTGCCAACCAGATCCGGCGGTTGGGCGCGTCGGTGGACTGGTCGCGCGAGCGATTTACCATGGACGAGGGTTTGTCGGCCGCGGTGCGCCGCGTGTTCGTTTCGCTGTATCGGCGCGGGCTGATTTACCGCGACCGGCGGCTGGTGAACTGGGACCCGAAATTTCACACCGCGATTTCCGACCTGGAAGTGGAAAGCCGCGAGGTGCGGGGCAAGTTGTGGCATCTGCGCTATCCGGTCGCGGGGGGTGGGCAGATCATCGTGGCGACTACCCGCCCCGAGACGATGCTGGCCGATACGGCGGTGGCCGTTCACCCCGAGGATGCGCGGTATCGGGCGCTGATCGGGCGGCAGGTGATACTGCCGATCACGGGGCGGCGGATACCGATCCTGGCCGATGAACATTCCGACCCGGAGAAGGGATCGGGCGCGGTGAAAATTACCCCAGCGCATGATTTCAATGATTTCGCGGTGGGTAAGCGGCACGGGCTGCCGATGCCCTCGGTGCTGGACCGGTCGGCGCGGATCGATTTGAGCGAGATCGGCGCGGAATTGGCGCCGGACAGTTTTGCCCATGGCCTGGCGGGCATGACGGTGGCGGAGGCGCGGACGGCGGTGCTGGCGGAACTGGCCCGGCTGGACGCGATCGAGGCGATCGTGCCGCATACCCATGCGGTGCCGCATGGCGACCGCTCCGGCCTGGCGGTGGAGCCATTGCTGACCACGCAATGGTT
>JAJXVA010000082.1 GCA_021782435.1 Pseudomonadota bacterium | reverse complement strand
TCGTGTCAGCACAACATCACCAAGAATAAGCCCCGAGAGAACCTCAACCCCATCCGGCAGGCCACTCGTCCGAACCGGGTTTCCCAGCTCCACCGGTACCGTCAGGGTTCCCCCGGCTTCCCGCAAATGCACGAAATCCATGCCGAAGCGGGTGAAGATGGCAGACCTTGGCGCGACCACCCTCGGCACCGGCGGCAGCGCGACCGAAACCAGTACGTGGCGGCCGATGACGCGATCGCTCAGCCCCGGCAACGTAACGTCCACCCTCAGCGTGCCATCCCGGATATCGGGGTAAATCCGCGTCACCTCGCCGATGCCGGCAACGCCCGCCTGCGGATCATCGACCGGGATCGTCTGACCAGGCTTGGTGGCCGCCAGCTCCCTTTCCGGCACCGCCAGGCGCAATACCGGCGGCCCCAGCGCAACCAGCGCGACGGTCTCACCCGGCATCACCACGGTGCCCTGGGTCACCGGCAGGGAAATCACACGCCCGGCCATGGGCGCGCGCACCTCCCCCTCGTGCATCCGCTCCGCCAGCACCGCCTCCTCGGCCTTGCGCATGGATAAATCGGCCTCGGCCTGGCTGGCCCCCACCTGATACTGGTCGCGCTGCAGACGCGATACTGCGCCGGTCCGGGTAAGGGGCTGGGCACGGGTGAGGTTCAACCGCGCCACTGCGAGCGCGGCGGCGGCTGCGGCCACGGATTGGCGCGCCGCCGCCAGTTGGGCTGCCAGCTTGGGGTCGGTGACGGTCGCCAGCACCTGACCAGCGCCGACCCTCTGGCCACGCGCGACGTTCAGGGCGGTTATCGTTCCGCCGGTGCGCACGCGCGCCGGCGCCATGTCCTGGCCCTCGATCGTCGCGCCGACCGGCACCTTGTCCGACACCGGCACGGACACGACCAGATAGTCCCCCGCCTGAGCGGTCAGCGCCGGCCACGCGAGCGCTACGGCGAGGCTCAGCACGCGACGCGACCCTGTCATGACCGGTCAGCCGCGAACGACGGGCAGCCCGGCGGCGGCCCAGGCCGCCATCCCGCCGGCCACATGGGCGCGGTGGTCCAGCCCGGCAGCGCCGCACCGGTCGAGCGCCATCTGGCTGCGCTTGCCCGAGCCGCAAATGAAAATCAGCTCCCCGTTCGGCAGGGCTTCCGGCCGGAACCCCGATAGCGGCAGCAACACCGCGCCGGCCGCGCGAAGCATTTTGGTTTCGGCCGGCTCTCGCACATCAACCAAAGTGGCACCCGCCCTGGCCACGAGATCGTAGGCCTCGCGCGGGGTGAGATGGCGAATACCGGGCTGGGTCATGACAGGCTCCGCTTGGGGCGGCCGCGGCGATTGGGCGGCCGGACATCCGTGCACATTTTACCAGGCGCGCAGAAGGCTTCGTAAAGAACTTCCAGCAGACGGCGCGCGGTCGGGTTGGCAATGGCGTAGTAGATCACCTGGCCGTCCCGCCTTGGCGTCACGATACCGTCACGCCGCAATAACGCGAGGTGCTGTGACACGGTGGAATCGCGAATTCCAAGCGCATTCGCGAGATCGCCGACCGAGCGTTCACCATCGACCATCTGGCAAACCAGCAGCAATCGGTGCCGGTTGGCCAAGGCTTTCAGCAGGTCGCTGGCGGAGGTGGCGTTGGCGAGCATATGACGGGTATCTATCTTCATTGCTACGTATATACGTTCCTCCGAATTCTTGTGCAAGGGCCGAACGACGGCAATCTGCAGCGAACCGCCGACGACCGGGATCAATCCTTCCCGTGATATCAGGGTGATTTCGTTATTGCGTATCTTCGCAGGATCGTATATAAGGCGGCCTGACTTGCCAGGTCTCGCAGCACGACAGGGGGAGGGTATGGCTGAAATCGTGGTTCTGGGCGCCGGCCTCGGCGGCACCATCATGGCCTACGAGCTGCTTGCGCAACTTCGCCCCAGCGATCGGCTGACCGTCATTTCGGAAGGTTCCACCTACTATTTCGTCCCGTCCAACCCCTGGGTTGCGGTAGGGTGGCGCAAACCTCAGGATATCGCGGTCCCGCTTGCCGCGCCAATGGCGCGCAAGCACATTACCCTCCGCCCCGAAGGCGCGGAACGGGTGCACCCGGAGCGCAGATCGATCACCCTGCGGGACGGCAGCGAGGTCACCTATGATTATCTGGTGATCGCCACCGGCCCGGACCTTGCCTTCGATGAAGTGCCCGGGCTAGGCCCTGACCACCACACCCAATCGATCTGCCGGACGGATCACGCGTCGGATGCCTATGCCGCCTTCGAACACCTGTGCGCCGCGCCCGGGCCAGTGGTGGTTGGCGCGGCGGCGGGCGCTTCGTGCTTCGGCCCGGCCTATGAATTCGCGCTGATCGTGGATACCGAACTGCGCAAGCGCGGCATCCGCGATAAGGTCAAAATGCACTTCGTGACGCCCGAGCCTTTCATCGGCCATCTCGGACTGGACGGCGTGGGTGATACGAAATCTCTGCTCGAGAGTGAATTCAGAAACCGCCACATCAAATGGATCACCAATGCGCGAATAGCGGAGGTGACCGAGGGCGAGATGCGGGTTCAGGAAATTGCCCCGGACGGTTCTCTCGCCACCGAGCAGACGCTGGAATTTGCCTATTCCATGATCCTGCCGGCTTTCCGCGGGGTCGATGCGGTGCGCGGCATCGAGAAACTGACCAACCCCAAGGGCTTCATCCTGATCGATAAACATCAGTGTAATCCGACCTATAGGGAAGTCTTCGGCATCGGGGTATGTGTTGCCATCCCGCCAATCGGTCCCACGCCGGTAGCCTGCGGGGTGCCCAAAACCGGCTTCATGATCGAATCCATGGTCACCGCGGTCGCGCGTAACATTGGCGCTGCCCTGCGTGATGAGGCGCCGGAATGGGAGGCCAGCTGGAACGCGGTGTGCCTTGCCGATTTCGGCGATGGCGGGGTGGCTTTTGTTGCCCAGCCGCAAATTCCGCCGCGCAACGTGAACTGGTCTTCCAGCGGAAAATGGGTCCATCTGGCCAAGATCGGCTTCGAGAAATACTTCCTGCGCAAGATCGCGAGGGGCGAGAGCGAACCGTTCTACGAACGCTTCGTGCTGGAACAGCTGGGCATTCGCAAGCTCAAGAAAGTCTCATGACATACCTCGAAAGGATCTGACAATGACGATCGATCGGATGGTGATGGCCTTCGCGGGCGCCATGATACTGGTCAGCCTGGCGCTGGCCGTGTGGCTGAGCCATTGGTTCCTGCTGCTGACTGCGTTTGTCGGGCTCAACCTGCTACAATCGGCGTTCACCGGGTTCTGCCCGGTAGCCAACCTGATGCGGCGGCTCGGGGCGCGGCCAGGCTCCGCCTTTCCCTAAGGCGGATTGCCATTCAACCCAAGCATCAGGGAGAGAACTCAAGCCACGTCTCTCTCCCGGGCGCAGCATTATCGGACGTATCACGACATGCATAAAAACTGGCCTGAAATGGCCGAGCAACTGACTGTCGCGCTCCGTGAAATACGCGGCGGCGCACCCGACGTGATGAAGGCGTTTAGCGGCATGGCGCGTGCCGCCTTGCAACCGGGCGCGCTTGACACCAAAACCAAGGAATTACTGTCGCTCGGGATCGCGGTCGCGGTACGCTGCGATGCCTGCATTGCCTTTCATGCCGAAGCGGCGCTCCGTCATGGCGCTACCCGCGCCGAAGTCATGGAAACGGTCGGGCTGGCCATTTATATGGGCGCGGGCCCCAGCGCCATGTATGCCGCCCAGGCGGTTGAGGCCTACGACCAGTTCGCCGCCCGCAAAAACCCGGCCTGATCGCTGCGAACCGCGCATGAAAACGCTTGCATACAAAATTCTGACCGCTCAGGAATGGGCCGAGTTTCAGGCAAATGCGACGTTCCCCGGCTCCGCGGTCGACCTCGCGGACGGATTCATCCATCTGTCGACCGCGACACAACTCACCGACACCGCGGACAAACATTTTGCGGGCCGGAACGGGCTGTCGTATTGGCGGTCGATCTGTCACCGCTCGGGCATGCCGTGCGGTGGGAACCATCGCGCGGCGGCGCGCTGTTCCCGCATATTCACGGCCCCCTGCCGATCACAGCCATATACGCCGCCACCGCCATGCAGCGCGGCCCGGATGGCCGCGTCGTTCTCCCTGAAGCCACGGCATAGCAGCGCCCACCCGCCGAGCGGCAAAAAAACCACCCGGGTTTGCGACCCCGGATTCAGCCCGGTGGGGTCTGCGGCACGGAGTCCATTTTATCGCCAAGAACGCGGCGCACAGCGACATAGAAAATGGGAATCATCAGCAGACCCAGGAATGTCGCAAACAACATGCCGCCGATCACCACAGTGCCGATTTCATGCCGGGACACCGCGCCAGCCCCGGTGGAGATGACCAAGGGAAACACACCCAGAATGAACGCGAGCGAGGTCATCAATATCGGTCGCAGGCGCAATTGCCCTGCCTGGATCACAGCCTCACGCAAGGTCAGGCCACGTGCTTGCCCGGCGACCGCGAATTCGACGATCAGAATGGCGTTCTTCGCGGCTAGCCCGATCACGGTGACCAGCCCGATCTTGAAATAAATATCGTTGGGAATACCGGTCAGACGGCAGAACACACTCATGCCCAGCAGACCCAGCGGCACCACCAGCAGCACCGCGACCGGGATCGACCAGCTTTCGTAAAGGGCGGCCAGGCACAGGAAAACCACGATAACCGAAAGCACCAGCAACACCATCGCCGAATTGCCCGCGAGAACTTCCTGATACGACTGGCCGGTCCAGTCGGCGGCAAACCCCCGTGGCAGGGCGGTGTCGACGATATGCTGCAACACTTTCATCGCCTGACCGGTGGCATAACCGGGCGCCGGGCTGCCAACGATCTCAACCGACGAATAGCCGTTATAGCGTGGCAGAGCCTGTGGCCCCACCACCCAGTGCGATTTCACGATGCTGGAAAGTGGCACCATGTTGTAGGGGCTGAGTGCGGTATTGGCGGCCGAGGGGTTGATCGCCGACAGATTACCCGCGGTGTTGGTGAGCGAGCCGCTGATACTTGGCGTGCCCGTGGACGGGCTGGCAATTCCGCTTGGCGTGAACAGATGGCCCAAGGCATCCCGGCCCATCCGGTAGGGGGCGTCGTCCTGCACGTAAACCCGCTTGACGCGCCCACCATAAGTGAACTGATCCACATAGACCGGCGCCAGTTCACTGGCGATGGTGTTGTAAACATCGGTCAGCGACAAGCCCATGCTTTGCGCCTGAACCCGATCGACCGAAATCTGCAACTGGGTTGCTGGCGGCAGGGAGTTCGGCCGGATGCCAAACAGCGCGGGGCTCTGCGCGGCCTTCCCCAGAAGAGTCATTTCCGCCTGGGCCAGCTGGGCGCGGGATTGCCCGGCGCGCGCCTGCAGAAACATATCGATACCGCCGAACTGGCTGAGGCCACGAATAGTCGGCAGATTGACGGCAAAAATCTGTGCTGTGTTGATACTGTGCAGTATGCCATTGACCTCGGGAATGAGCTGCATCGCGGTCTGCCCGCGCTGATCCCAGGGCACCAGCTTGATGAAAGCCATACTGGCATTCTCACTTGAGCCGATGAAGCTGAACCCCTCGGAGACGAACACATCGGCAATGTCCTTGCCGATCGGACTACGCATCAATTTTTCTCGCACTTCGCGCGCCACCTCGCTGCTGCGTTGAAGCGTGGCCCCCGAAGGCAAATTGATCAGGGCAAGAATGAAGCCTTGGTCTTCGTCGGGAACGAAGCTGGTGGGCAGCCGGGAATAGAGAAACCCGGCCAGGCCCGCCACCAGCACAAAGGTCACCATCCAGTGCGGCACCCGCTTGATCGCACGGCTCGTACTGCCAACGTACGTGCGCCCCAGCTTATCGAACCCGCGATCGAACATGCGGAATACGACGTTTTTATGCGCTGCATGATTGGCGCGCAGGATGGTGGCGCAAAGCGATGGGGTGAAGGAGAGCGCCAGAAACGCCGAAAATCCCATGGAAACGGCGATCGTCAACGCGAATTGCGCGTAAATAATGCCGGTGGCCCCAGGCTGTAGCGCCGAAGGCACGAACACCGCCGCCAGAACCACCGTAATGGCGATGATCGCGCCGGTAATCTGGGCCATTGCCTTGCTGGTGGCCTCCCGCGGGGAAATTTTCTCCTCGGTCATGATGCGTTCGACGTTTTCTATCACCACGATCGCGTCATCGACGACGATGCCGATCGCTAGAACCATGCCGAACAGCGTCAGCTGGTTGATGGTGAAATGTAGCGCCGAGAGGCCGACGAAAGTACCCAGCAGCGCCACCGGAATGACCAGGGTAGGAATGAGCGTCGCGCGAAAATTCTGCAGAAATATCAGCATCACGAAAAACACCAGCACGATCGCCTCGAGCAGGGTCTTGACCACATCGGTGATGGAGGCTGTGATGAATGGTGTGGTATCGTACGGCACCGTCCAGGTCACACCGTTGGGCAGGTCCTTCGCGAGCACCGCCATTTCCGCTTTCACCGCGTTGGCCACTTTCAGCGCGTTGGCCCCCGGCAGCAGAAACAGACCAAGCCCCCCGGCCGGCACACCGCTGAACACCGAAGTGGACCCATAGGTCTGCGGGCCGAATGTGATGCGCGCAACATCGCTGAGACGAACGACTGTGCCGTCGGTATTGGTCAGCAGAATAATGTCGCGGAACTGCTTGAGTGTGGAAAAAAGCGTATCCCCCGAGACCGTCGCGGTGAAGGTCTGACCCTTGACCGCCGGATCGGCCCCGATCGCGCCCGTCGCAAACTGTGCGTTCTGGCTCGATATGGCGTTCAGAACCTGGGTGGTAGACAGCCCGTAACCTTCGAGCTTCTCCGGGTTCAACCATATCCGCACTGCATATTCCGACCCGAGCTGAAACGTATTACCCACACCATTCAACCGCGCCAGTACGGGCTGAAGTTGCGAGGCGACGATATTGTTCAGCGCGCCTCCGTCGATCGCCGGATTGTGGGAACGCAGCGCCACGAACATAAGAAGGTCGGGGCTGGCTTTGGCCACCACCAGTCCTTGCTGTACCACCTCATTGGGCAGCAGCGGCTGGGCCAGCGTCACCTTGTTCTGCACTTGCACTTCGGCGATGTCCGGGTTTGTCCCGGTTGCAAACGTGAGCGTTATCGTCGCGGTGCCATTGCTGTTCGACGTCGAGCTGAAATACAGCAGATTGTCGATACCCGTCAGCTGCTGTTCGATCACCTGTGTGACCGTGGTTTCCATGGTGCTGGCATTGGCCCCCGGATAGCTGGCCGAAACCGTGACTTGCGGGGGCGCGATATCGGGGTAGGAGTCGATACCCATGCCTTGCAGCGCAATCACGCCGGCAAGACAGATCAAAAGGGCGATCACCCATGCGAAGATGGGCCGTTTGATGAAAAACTCGGGCATGTCTGGGCCTCGTCTAGCGCGGCGTGGGGCCTGGCGCGGGCGCGGCCTGCGGTGGCCAGGGGGTGGCCTTCACTTTCTCGCCTTCATGCACCGACAATATACCCGTGACGATAAGCTGGTCGCCATCGGCTAGTCCGCTGGTGACGATCCAATCCGTATCCAGGCTGTTTTCCGCCACGATATCCTTGCGCTCCACCTTGCCGTGCGAATCCACCACCAAGGCGTAGGCCCCCACCGTATCGCGCTGCACCGCCTGCTGCGGCGCCAGAAATACGTTGCGTTGCTGACCGAACTTAACCACCAGGGTAACATACATGCCCGGCAGAAGCACATGTCCGGCGTTGGGTACCAACGCCCGCAAATTCACGGCGCCGGTGGCTGGGTTTACCGCCACGTCCGAAAAATCGAGCGTAGCGGGTTCAGAATAGGTGGCGCCATTGGGCAGCACGATTTTCGCCTTGGTCTGGCTCTGTGCCGCCAGGGAAACGTCAGATGCCTGGCGCAGCGTCAGCAGATCCGCGGCACTGATCGCGAAATTGGCATATACGAAATCTATATTCTGAACAGTGGTTAATAGCGTCCCGCCGGCGCCCACATCCGTGGTGGCCGAACCGACCACGGCACCTGGAGTAACCAATTGCTGGCCGGCCACCCCATCGATCGGCGAGGTGACCTTGGTATAGCCGAGGTTGATCCTGGCACTATCGACCGCGGCCTGGTCGGCCATCACGCGGGCGGCGGCGCTGCGCTTCGCGGCATCCGCGTCGTCCACGGTTTGCTGGGAAACCGAGCCCGCGGGCAGCAATCTGTGGTCGCGCGCGGCAATCACCGTATCGTTGTCGAGGGTGGCGCGGTCACCGGCCAGCACCGCGAGAGCGTTGTTGAGCACCGCGCGGTAATAAGTAGGGTCGATCTCAAACAATACCTGTCCCTGGTGAACCGTGCTGCCTTCCGTATAGGGCCGGCGCAACAGCACGCCGGAAACACGCGCCACCACATTGGCGGTGTTATAGGCGGAAAGCCGGCCGGTCAGGCTGCGTTCCAGCGGCACGGATTGGCTATGCAGGGTCAGTATGCCCACCACCGGTGGTGGAGATGCCGGCGGCTTTGCCGGCTTGCCACACCCCGAGAGCAGGCCAAGCCCGCCGGTCAGAAGGGCAAAGGGCAGAATGCCGCACTTTGTCCGTTGTGTGAGGCGTCCAGGATTTGTGCGCTCTGACATGCGAAATTCCGTCAGTGATCGGTCGGAGACATTGGCGCGCGTGGCGCGGGTGGCGCGGGTGGCGGCGGCGCCAACCCCGGCTTGCCGTGCCATTGCCAGCCGCCGCCGAGATTCTTGATCAGTCCGACACTGTCCTGAACCATCAGGGCTTGCGTGTCGGTCAGGCTCTGTTGGGCTTGCAGTAGCGTCAATTGCTGGCCCAACACGTTCTGGCGACTGGCTGTGCCAGCTTCCAGCTGCGCCTTCTGGCTGGCGAACAAGGCGCTGGAGCCATCGTAAACACCCGCGAAGGCCCGCGCCTGCTGGCGCAAATGGTCGAGGGTCGAAAGACTGTCCTCGACACTCTGGAACGCGGCCAGAACCGTCTGTCGATAGGTCGCGGCATCCTGATCGAACGTCGCGCGTGCTTCACCCAACGCGGCCCGGCGGGCGCCTCCTTCAAAGAAGGTTGGCGCCAGGGTCGGCCCCAGAATCCAATACTGGTTCGGCAACGAAAACAGCTGGCCAAGCATGTTGCTCTCCAAGCCGAACTCGGCCGAGAGACTGAGCGAGGGAAAGAAAGCGGCAATGGCAACGCCAATCTGCGCGCTGGCCGCCGCGGCCGTTCGTTCGGCGCTGACGACGTCGTAGCGGCGTTCCAAAAGCTCCGACGGGACGGAAACCGGTATATCCGGGACAACGAACCGATAGGCAGGGTCGGGGGCGAGATGAAAGGTCTCCGGCGGCACGCCCACCAGCACGGCAATCGCGTGTTCGTATTGTTCGCGCGCCGCCTCGGTGTTTTCCCGTGCGGCGATCGCGGCCTCGAGCGTGTTCTGCGCGCTCAGCACCTGGTCGTTCGACGCGGCCCCCTGTGTGAACGCCGCCTTGGTCATGCCCAGAAGCTCGGAGTCTATCCGTTCCTGGTGCCTAAGCAGCTCGGTATCGACATCCGCCTGGCGCAATTGAAAATACGCGGCGGCCACGCTCGAGGTGATTGACAGGCGTTCCCCGGCCAGCTCGGCGTCACTGGCCTCGGCGGCGGCCCGGCTGGATTGAATCTGCCGGCCTACTTTGCCCCACAGATCCAGCCCCCAACTGGCGG
>JAJXVA010000001.1 GCA_021782435.1 Pseudomonadota bacterium | reverse complement strand
AATTCCTGGCCCGGCTGGTGCCCTGGTTCGAGGACCCCGACGTGGTGATGGCGTTTGCCGACAGCGTGCCCGTGGATGACGAGGGCCGGCCGGCGGCGGTGGATTATGCCGCCGCCATGGCCACGACCGGCCTTGCCGCCGAGTTCGCGCGCGATGCCGTGTTCGAGGGCCGCGACTTTGCCGCCCGCGCCCTTTCGGCCGGCAATCTGCTGTTCAATGTCAGCGCCATCGTCTGGCGCCGGGGCGCGTTGCTGGCGGCGCTGGACCGGATCGGGCGGACGCTTGGCGATTGGCAGGTGGCGGGGGATTGGCGGGTCGCGTTCGAGGTTCTGGCGATGGGGGGGCGGATCGCGCATGTGGCGGCGCCATTGAACCGGCACCGCCGCGCCGCGACCACCGCCAGCGCGCGGCTGGCCACCAGCCGCCACCTCGATGAGATTGCCCGCATGCAGGCGCATATTCGCGGCATTCTGGGCCCGGACGCGGCCAGGGACGCCGCCCAGGCCGCGCATTTTGCCGCGGCCGCCGCTTTTTTACACACCCCCCCTGGCGCGCCGCGGCTTTCCGCATGATAGGTTGCGCCCCGCCGCCGGGATGATGCTGCCAGGTGGTAACCGGCGCCCCTGCCCTGGCGGGATGGGTGGCCCCAGACCAGGCGGAACGGGACGGACGTAATGCATTTGCTGATCACCGGCGGCTGTGGGTTCATTGGCTCGGCCGTCATTCGCCACGTGCTGAGCCAGACCGGGCACAGCATCGTCAATGTCGACAAGATGACCTATGCCGCGTCGGAGGACGCGCTGGAGGCGGCGCGCCACCACCCACGCCACGTGCTGGTGCGCGCCGATATCGCCGACCGCGCCGCGATGGCCGAGATTTTCGCCACCCACAGGCCGGACGCGGTGATGCACCTGGCCGCGGAATCGCATGTCGATCGGTCGATCGACGGGCCGGCGGAGTTCATTGCCACCAACCTCGTGGGCACGTTCGTGCTGCTGGACGTGGCGCGGCACTACCATGCGGGCCTCGACCCCGAGGCGCGGGCGGCGTTCCGGTTTCATCATATTTCGACGGACGAGGTATTCGGCGCGCTGGGCCCGACCGACCCGCCATTCACGGAGACCACGCCTTATGACCCGCGCAGCCCCTATTCGGCATCCAAGGCGGGTTCGGACCATCTGGTGCGGGCCTGGCACCATACGTATGGACTGCCGACGATCGTTTCCAACACCACCAATAATTACGGCAAGTGGCAGTTTCCGGAGAAGCTGATACCGCTGATGATTTTGAACGCGCTGACCGGAAAGAAGCTGCCGGTATATGGCGATGGCGCGAACCAGCGCGACTGGCTGCTGGTGGACGACCACGCGGAGGCGCTGGTGGCGGTGGTGGAGCGCGGCACGCCGGGCGAGACCTATGCGATCGGGGCCCGCCAGCCGCGCAGCAACCTGGACGTGGTGCGGGAAATCTGCGCGGTGCTGGATGAGATGGCGCCGATGCCGGAAGGCCCCCGCGCCGAGCGTTTGATCACGTTCGTGCGGGACCGGCCCGGGCATGATTTCCGCTACGAGATCGACCCCGGCGCCGCCTGCGCGCGGCTGGGCTGGCGGGCGCGCCATGATTTCACGACCGGGTTGCGCCAGACCATAGCGTGGTATCTGGACCACCGGGGCTGGTGGGAGGCGATCCGCGCCAAATCCTATGATGGTACGCGGCTGGGGACGGCGGCATGAAGGGCATATTGCTCGCCGGCGGGTCCGGCACGCGGCTGCACCCGATGACCCTGGCGGCGTCGAAGCAATTGCTCCCGGTTTATGACAAGCCGATGGTATATTACCCGCTGACGACACTGATGCTGGCTGGGATACGCGATATTCTGGTGATTTCGACCCCGGCCGATCTGCCGCAATTCCGCCGGTTGCTGGGGGACGGGCAGCGTATCGGGGTGAATTTCGCCTATGCCGAACAACCGAGCCCGGATGGGATTGCCCAGGCTTTTCTGATTGCGCGCGACTGGATTGACGGCGAGGCCTGCGCGCTGGTGCTGGGGGATAACCTGATATTCGCCGATCATTTATCGGCGCTGTTGCAGGAGGCGGCGGCGCGGTCGCGTGGCGCCACGGTGTTCGCCTACCGGGTGCGCGACCCCGAGCGCTACGGCGTGGTGAGTTTTGCCGAGGATGGGCGGGCCACCGAAATCGTGGAGAAACCAGCGCATCCGAATTCCAACTGGGCGGTCACCGGGCTTTATTTCTATGACGACCGGGTCTGCGACCTGGCGGCGCAGATCCGCCCTTCACCGCGAGGTGAATTAGAGATCACCGACCTCAACCGGCTTTACCTGGAGGAGGGCACGTTGCGGGTGGACCGGCTTGGGCGTGGCTGCGCGTGGCTGGATGCGGGGAAACCGGAAAGCCTGCTGCATGCGGCGACCTTCGTGCAAACCCTTCAGGAGCGGCAGGGCCTGCTGGTGGGCAGCCCCGAGGAGGTGGCCTTCCGCATGGGGTTCATTGATCGCGCGCAACTGCGGCGGGAAGCGAACCGGCTGATCAAGACCGAACTCGGCCGCATGCTGCTGGAGGTCGCCGACCATGGCGAGCCCGGTATCCATAACGGCTTCGCCAGCTAGGAATTTCCCATGCAGGTTCAGGAACTCGCCATCGCGCCGGTGAAGCTGATCGTGCCGGACCGCTTTGGCGACAGCCGGGGGTATTTCTCGGAGACCTACCGCGACGACCGGTTCGGGGCGCTGGGCATCGGCCCGTTTCTGCAGGACAACCAGAGCTTCTCGGCCGCGCGCGGCACATTGCGCGGCCTGCACTGCCAGGTGGCGCCGAATGTTCAGGGCAAACTGGTGCGGGTGCTGCGCGGCGCGATATGGGATGTGGCGATCGATATACGAGGCGGGTCGGCGACATATGGGCAGCACGTGGCCGCCCTGCTTTCGGCCGAGAATTTTGCCCAGCTCTGGGTGCCGCAGGGATTTCTGCACGGGTTCTGTACCCTGGAGCCCGATACCGAGGTGCTTTACAAGGTGACCGCCCCTTATGACCGCGCCGCCGAGCGCGCGGTGATATGGAACGATCCGGCGCTGGCCCTGCCCTGGCCGATCGAGCCCACCGAGGTGCATTTGTCCGACAAGGACAGGATCGCGCCCAGCTTCGAGCACGCGCGCGGCTGGTTCGGCTGACATGGTCGACCTGGTGATAACGGGCGGCAGCGGCCAGGTGGCGACCGCCCTGGCCGCGCTGGCGCCGATCGAGGGGTTGGGGGTTCGCCTGCTGGGGCGGCCGGGATTCGATTTCGACCGCGCCGAGACGCTGGCGGCGGTGTTCGACCCCTCGCCCGCCATGGTGGTGAATGCCGCGGCCTATACCGCGGTGGACCGCGCCGAGACCGAGCCCGAGGCCGCCGGCCGCGCCAATACGACCGGCCCCGCCCTGCTGGCCGGGCTGTGCCGCGCCCATGGCTGCAAATTCCTGCATATCTCGACCGATTATGTGTTCGATGGCGCCAAGCCCGCGCCCTACCGCGAAAGCGACGCCGCCAACCCGACCGGGGTTTATGGCCGGAGCAAATACGAGGGCGAGGTGGCGGTGATGGCCGCCAACCCGGATGCGATAATTCTACGCACCGCCTGGGTTTACGCGGCCACGGGGCGCAACTTTCTGCTGACCATGCTGAGTGCCGCGCGGCGCCTGCCGACGCTGCGGGTGGTGGCGGACCAGGTGGGGTGCCCGACCCTGGCGGCGGATCTCGCCGCGGCCATTCTGCGCATCGCCACCGCCCCCGACTGGCGGCCCGGTATTTACCACGCCGCCGGCACCGGCCAGACGAGCTGGCACGGGTTCGCCACCGCCATTCTGCGCCGCGCCGCCAGCCATGGCCTGCCCTGCCCGGAAATTCTGCCCATTGCCACCGCCGACTGGCCGACACCGGCGAAACGCCCGGAAAATTCCCGGTTGGATTGCGCTTTATTGGAATCAACTTTTGGTTTAGTATTGCCGTCATGGACCGAGGGTGTCATCCGAACCGTCGATGCGGTGATGACGGCTTCATCGACGCGACCGCGAACCTAGACGCCGAACCAAGCCCGGCGCGGGAACCCTTACTTTCGCACCCGGTCCGTGCCAAAGGTGGGGGTGTGTCCGACCTGCTCGAAGCCCCGCGCGCCGGCAGCACCCCCCTGGCGCCGCAGCGCACCGCGACCGCGGCCAGTATTTTGCTGGCCACGTTCAACGGCGCGACCTTTTTGCCGGACCAGCTGGCGAGCCTTGCGGCGCAGGCCGGACCGGACTGGTGCCTGCTCTGGCGCGATGACGGGTCGTCGGACGGCACGGTGGGGTTGCTCGAGCATTTCGCGCTGGCGCATCCCGGGCGGGTGCGGCGGCTGGCGAGCCCGAGCGGCCGGATCGGGGTGGCCGCTTCCTATCATGCCCTGGCGGTTGCCGCCCCGGCAGACGCGGCGCTGGCCTTCTGCGACCAGGACGATATCTGGCTGCCGGACAAGCTGGACCGCGCGCTGAGCGCGCTGGCGCGCGTGCCGCCGGGCCGCCCAGCGCTGTATTGCGCGCGCCAGGTGCTGGTGGATGCGCGGCTGAACCGGCTGGGCCTGTCGCTGGCGCTGCCGCGCCGACCCGAACTGGCGGAGGATTTCGCGCGGGCGCTGGCCGGCAACATTGCCACCGGATGTACCGTGATGCTGAACCCGGCGGCGGCGGCGTTGCTGCGCGCGGCCCCCCCGCCGCAAGGGGCCCTGCACGATTGGTGGAGCTATCTGCTGGTGGCCGGCGCTGGCGGCACGGTGATTGCCGACCCGGAGCCGGTGATGCTGTACCGGCAGCACGCGGGCAACCTGATTGGCGCGCCCCATGCCAGCTGGCGGCGGGCGCTGGCGGCGCTGCGGCGCGGCCCGGACGCGTTCATGGCGGTGTTCCGGCTGCATCTGGCCGCGCTGGTCGGCCGCCCGGATTTGCTGACGCCACAGGCGCACCGCATGGCGAGCGAGCTGGAGCGCGCCATGCGCGGCCCCTGGACCATGCGGCTGCGGGCCGTGCTGCGCCACCGCCTGCGCCGGCAAACCTGGCTGGAAACCGCGCTGTTCCGGCTTTGGACGCTGATCGGCTGAGGTTCTGGCCAACCCGGCGCCGGCGGTGTAAGCCTTGCCCGCCCGTTTGCCTTTCGGATTGGTCGATGAACAAACCCGTCTTTGCCGCGCTGTCGCTGCTTCTGCTGCTCGCCGCCTGCGGCGAGAAGGAGGGTTCGTTGCTCGCGCTGTCGAAAATCGACCCGACGACGGTCGATCCCGGCACGCTGTACAGCCGTGGACTGGATGCCATGACGGCGCGCTACTATCACATCGCGCAGACCGATTTCGATAACATCCAGCAATTCTACCCGTATTCGTCGTGGGCGACGCAGGCCCAGCTGATGGAAGGCTACGCCGATTATCTGCAGCAGAAATTCACCGACGCCATAGGCAGCCTGGACCGGTATATTCAGCTGCACCCGCAGAGCCCGGACATAGCTTATGTGTATTACCTGCGCGCGCTGTGTTATTACGAGCAGATATCCGACATCCAGCGCGACCAGAAGAACACCGTGGATGCGATGACGGCGCTGCAGGAAGTGGTGAACCGCTTTCCCAACAGCGCCTATGCCCGGGATGCCAGCCTGAAGATCGATCTCTGCCGCGACCACCTGGCCGGCAAGGAGATGGCGATTGGACGCTTCTATCAGAAGCAGCACCTGTATGCCGCGGCGATTGGACGCTATCAGCGCGTGGTGGACGACTTCCAGACCACCAACCATGTGCCCGAGGCGCTGGCGCGGCTGACCGAGATCTACCTGGCGCTGGACATGCCGGACGAGGCCCGCCGCACCGCCAGCGTGCTGGCGCATAATTACCCGGGCAGCATCTGGTATGAGGATACCTGGAACCAGTTGCTCGAGGATAAGCTGGTCAACGGCCGGGTGATCGGGCGGGCGGATAATGGCGGCGTCATTCACCGCAGCCTTGGCTGGTTGTTTTAACCCCGGCGGGGTTTCGCGCTGTTCATGCTGACCGGCCTGACCCTGCATGATGTGGTGTTGATCGAGCGGCTGGACCTTACGTTCGGCCCTGGGCTGACGGTGCTGACCGGCGAGACCGGGGCCGGCAAATCGATATTGCTGGACGGGCTGGGACTGGCGCTTGGCGGGCGCGCCGATGCCGCGCTGGTGCGCGAGGGCGCCGGCCAGGCGGTGGCGAGCGCGAGCTTCGTGCCGCCGCGCGACCACACCGTGGCGGTACTGCTGAGCGAGCATGGGCTGGACGCGGAGGAGACGCTGGTGCTCCGGCGCGTGGTGGCGGCGGATGGCAGGTCGCGCGCGTTCATCAATGACCAACCGGTGGGGGTTGCGCTGCTGCGGCGGGTGGGCGCGTCACTGGTGGAGGTTCAGGGGCAGAACGAGCAGCACGGGCTGGCCGATGCCGCGACCCACCGCGACCTGCTGGATGGTTTCGGCGTAGCGGCCCGGCTGCGCGCCGCCGCCGCCACCGCCTTCACGGCCTGGCGGGAGGCCGGCAAGCGCCTGGAAGCCGCCGAAGCCGCCATTATCACCGCCCGCGCCGACCAGGACTGGCTGACGCATCAGGTGGCGGAGTTGACGCAGCTCGCCCCCGAACCGGAGGAGGAAAAGCGCCTGGCCGAGGCGCGCCAGACCCTGCAGGCCGGCGAGCGCCAGGCCGAGGCGGTGGCCGCCGCGGCCGAGGAGTTGACCCCACGGGACCGCCGATCGGGGGGGCCGGCGAGCGCCATGCGTGCCGCCATTCGGGCGCTGGCGCGGCTGGCGCCGCGGGGCGCGAGCGAAAACCCGGCCGATGCGGTGATTGCCCTGCTGGAGCGCGCCGCCGACACCCTGGCCGAGGCGGAAACCGCGCTGGAGCAGATGGCCCGCACGATCGAGGCCGACCCGCGACGGCTGGAGGCACTGGAGGAGCGGCTGTTCGCGCTGCGCGCCGCTGCCCGCAAGCACACGGTGGCGGTGGCCGACCTGCCGGGCCTGCTGGCGCAACTGCGCGCGCGCCTGGCCCGGCTGGGGGATGCCGAGGGCGAATGCGCGGCGCTGCGCCGGGCGTTGCAGGCGGCGGAAACCGCCTGGACGGAGGCGGCCGCCGCGCTGAGCGCGGCGCGCGCCGAGGCCGCCCGCCGGCTGGATGCGGCCATGGAGCGGGAATTGCCGCCGCTGAAGCTGGACCGCGCGCGCTTCGTGACCGAAATTCTGACTCTGCCGCCAGCCGAAACCAACCGCCACGGCCAGGACGCGGTGCGGTTTCTGATCGCCGCCAACCCCGGCCAGAGGCCGGGGCCGCTGGGCAAGGTGGCCTCGGGCGGGGAATTATCGCGGCTGATGCTGGCGCTGCGCGTGGTGCTGGCCAGCACCTCGCCCCTGCCGACGCTGATTTTCGATGAGGTGGACACCGGCATCGGTGGTGCCACCGCCGCCGCGGTGGGCGAGCGCCTGGCGCGGCTGGCGCGCAACGTGCAGGTGCTGGTGGTGACCCATAGCCCGCAGGTGGCGGCGCGCGCCGACGTGCATTTCCGGGTGGCGAAATCCGTCACGCGGGGGCGCACCCGCACCGAGATCACGGCGCTGGGCGATGATGCGCGGCGGGAGGAAATAGCGCGAATGCTGGCCGGGGAAACCATCACCGATGCGGCCCGCGCCGCCGCCACCAGCCTGTTGGCCGGCCCATGAAGCCACCTTCCGTGGCCACGCTGACGCGGGACGAGGCGGCGGCCGAGCTGGCGCGGCTGGCGCGCGAAATCGCGCATCACGACCGGCTGTATCATCAGCAGGACGCGCCCGAGATTTCGGATGCCGACTACGATGCGCTGCGCGCCCGCAACGCGGACATCGAAACGCGATTCCCCGAGCTCAGACGGGCGGATTCGCCGAGCCTGCGCGTGGGCGCGCCCGCCAGTGGCGGCTTTGCCAAGCGCGCCCACCGCGCGCCGATGCTTTCGCTCGCCAATGCATTCTCGGATGATGAGTTCACCCGGTTTTTCGCCACCGCGCGGCGGTTTCTCGGCACCGAACAGCCCTTCGCGCTGGTGGCCGAACCCAAGATCGACGGGTTGTCGATATCTCTGACCTATGAACACGGGCGCCTGGTGGCCGCGACCACGCGCGGCGATGGGGCGGTGGGCGAGGATGTGACCGCCAATGCCCGCGTGATTGCCACGGTGCCGCAGGCGCTGACCCCGCCCTTTCCGGAATTCATCGAGATTCGCGGCGAGATTTTCATGGCCAAGCAGGATTTCCTGACCCTGAACGCGGCCGAGGCGCAGGCCGGGCGGCGGGAATTCGCCAACCCGCGCAACGCCGCCGCCGGCAGCCTGCGGCAACTGGACGCGCGCATCACCGCCGGGCGCCGGCTCGGGCTGTTTGCCTATGCGCTGGGGGAGGCCTCCGAGACGGTGGCGGATACGCACTGGCACTATCTGGAGCGGCTGCGGCAATGGGGGTTCTCGGTCAATCCGTATTCGGAGGCGCTGGCTGGGGAAAGCCTGGCCGCGGTGTTCCAGGCGCGGATCAGCGAGCACCGGGGCAGCCTGGATTACGATATCGATGGTGTGGTCTATAAGATCGACGATCTGGGACTGCAGCGGCGGCTCGGCTTCGCCGGGCGCGAGCCGCGCTGGGCGATTGCCTGGAAATTCCCTGCCGAGCAGGCCATGACGGTTTTGCGCCGGATAGAGATTCAGGTTGGCCGCACCGGCGCGCTGACGCCGGTTGCCAACCTGGCGCCGGTGAATGTGGGCGGCGTGCTGGTGACCCGCGCCACCCTGCACAACGAGGAGGAAATTACGCGACTCGACCTGCGGGAGGGCGATACCGTGCGCGTGGAACGCGCGGGCGATGTGATACCGCGGGTGCTGGGGATGGTGGCGGAGCTGCGGCCGGCGGCGGCCGCGCCGTTCCGTTTCCCCGACCATTGCCCGGTCTGCGGCAGCGCGGCGCTGCGGGATCCGGGCGAAGTGGTGCGCCGCTGCACCGGCGGGCTGATTTGCCCCGCGCAGCGCCAGGAGCGCCTGGCCCATTTCGTTTCGCGCGGGGCTTTCGATATCGAGGGGCTGGGCGACAAGACCCTGGCGGAGTTGCAGGCGATCGGGCTGATGAACCGCCCGGCCGATATTTTCCGCCTGCACCGGCACGAGGCCGAACTCGCGACGCGGGAGGGCTGGGGCGAGATTTCCGCCAGCAACCTGATACGCGGCATCGCGGCCAGGCGGTCGGTGCCGCTGGCGCGGTTCATATACGCGCTGGGCATTCGCCGCATTGGCCAGAACACCGCGAAATTACTGGCCCGGCACTACCAGACGGTGACGGGCTGGCGTGACGCGATGCGGGAAGCGACCGACCCGGCATCGGAGGCCCGGGCGGAGCTGGATAACATTCTGGGCATTGGTCCGGCGATCGCGAGCGAACTGGCCGATTTTTTCGGGGAGCCGCACAATACGACGCTGTTGGACGATCTGCTCGGGGAAGTGAGCGTCGTGCCGGAGGCGCCCCGGGCAGCGGGGTCGGCGCTGACCGGCAAAACGCTGGTATTCACCGGCACGCTGACCCGGATGACCCGCCCCGAGGCCCGCGCCCGCGCCGAGGCGCTGGGGGCGCGCGTGACCGAAAGCGTGACCCGCAAGACCGATTACGTGATCGTCGGCGAGGATGCCGGCAGCAAGGCCAGGCGGGCGGCGGAGCTGGGAATTACCGTCCTGTCCGAGGACGACTGGCTGGACATTGCCACTGACGGAGCCGTACCATGACACCGCAGGATGCCGCCGGCCTGATTGCCGAGCTTTATCGGGGCCTGCTCGGCCGGGAGCCGGACCAGGCGGGGCTTACCGGCCATGCCGCGCGGCTGGTTGGCGGTGCCTCGCTGGCCGAGGTGATCAAGGTTTTTTTGAATTCTCAGGAATTCCGCGGCCGCATGGGGGGGCATGCCATGCATGCCGTGGAATACGACCCGCCGCTGAAGGTCGCCATCGACGCGCCGCCCGCCACCATGGCCCGGCTGTGGGCGCATATCGGCGCCAACTGGGCGACGCTCGGGGATACCGACCCGTACTGGTCTGTGCTCTCGAACCCGGAATTCCGGCTGGAAAACCAGCCGAGTACGGCGACGCTCGATCGGTTCTACGAGTCCGGCAAGGGCGATCTGGCCCGGATCGACGCGTGGCTCGCGCGCAACCAGCGCAGCCTTTCGCCCGGCATGGTGGTCGCGGAATACGGGATCGGCCTCGGGCGGCTGACACGGTGGCTGGCGCCGCGCTGCGCGGAGTTGCGCGGCTTCGATATTTCCCCACCGCATCTGGCGCGCGCCCGGACCTGGCTGGATCGCCACGGGATTTTCAATGTGGTCGAACGCCTGGTACGCCAGCCGGAGGACCTGGAGGCGATGGCCGGGATCGATTTTTTCGTCTCGTTCATCGTGCTTCAGCACAACCCGCCGCCGGTCATCAGCCATATTCTGGATTGCGCCTTCCGCAGCCTCAATCCCGGCGGGCTGGCCCTGTTCCAGGTGCCCACCTATGCCAGGGAGTACGCGTTCTCGGTGGAAGCGTATCTGGCCGCGCCGCCCGCCGGGATCGAGATGCACGTGCTGCCGCAGGCGCATATTTTTCGCATCGCGCGCCAGCACGGGCTGGTGCCGCTGGAAATCGAGCAGGATTTCCTGACCGGGGATTGGGGCGTGTCCCATACGTTCCTGTTCCAGAAGACCCGCGGCAAGGGCTGACCCCGGACCCATGGGGCGGCACGGCACGGAGCAAGGCGTCTCCGCGCGCTTCGGGTCACTGTGAGGACCACGAGTTTCGGTCGTGCCGGCACGAGGCGGCGCCGCCTTGGTTGATTCAGGTCAAGGGAAGGGACCTGGTTATCTGTCAACTTAGCCTGACACAAACTCGGGGCGGACGTCGCGCGGATACGTCTCATCCATCCCAACTGCCGTTCCGGCGGCGCGGAGATTGCCGGCGTTATCGTAGAAAAAAAGGTCCGACTGCATATAACGTCCGTGGTCGTGAGTGTTGATGAACTGGACTCCGTCCCAGGTCCACGTGGCGGTTGCTCCGCCGGCTATATAGTCAGATTGCCCGGTTACTCCGCCGCCGGAGTAGCTCAGAAAAATGCTACTGTTATTGCCGTAGCGCTTATATCCGTATCTGCCAAACAAACCGTCCAGACCGTATCCTGGAAGACTTGAGCCGTAATCCACGGTAGCGTGGTCACCAGTTGCGCTGTTGTAGAGCCTCTCAATTTCGGTAAGCCCTGGAAGGGCGGCAGCGCTGCTCCAGGGAGAACCGAGAGTTAATTGCGTCATATAACCGCCGTCGCCCGCAGTCGTGGAATCCATATGATCATAAGTGCCATTGAAAAGTCGGTAAAATGACGAAATCGTCTATCTCGCTCAGAACAAAACCTTGTGGCGAAATTCCGACGAAGTGCCTTGACAATCTAGGCGGGATACTTTCAGCTGAGAGGCAATTCCACGCAGGCCTTTTATGTTAAAACCCCGTAGGCTTGATCAGAGCAGAACCTATAAAGAATGGGTGACGGCTAACTGCAGAGCGTCCGGGGTGGCCGGACTAGAGGCCGCAATTGGCGGGGAGTTTGCTGCCTTCGGCATAGTCGAGCTTGAGATACTTCGATATTTCGGTTTGACCTCTGAGATGTGCGTCATTGATGTTGGATGTGGCGCAGGACGTTTGGCGCAACCACTCAGCCATTTCCTTCATGGTTCCTATTTAGGCACTGACGTGGTGCCCGACCTCGTAAGCCATGCACGCAAGCTCGCGAACCGTTCCGATTGGCGTTTCGAGGTGGTCGATAAAATCGTAATTCGCGCGGCAGACTCCAGCGCCGATTTCGTCTGCTTCTTCTCCGCCTTCACTCATCTGCTGCACGAACAAACCTATCTCTATCTCACCGAGGCGCGTCGCGTGCTGAAGCCTGGCGGCGTCATCGTGTTTTCGTTCCTCGAATTCGCGATCGATTTCCACTGGAACGTGTTCGAGGCCACCGTTCGGGACGAACTAGCCCAGGGCCCACATCCGCTGAACATGTTTCTCGAACGCACCGCCATCAACCGCTTCATAGAGAAGCTCGGGCTCGACCTCATCGAATTCCGCGACGGCGGCGATGTCTTCGTGCCCCTTCCCGCACCTCTCACCTTATCCGATGGTCGCGTCATGGAAAAATTCGGCAATCTCGGTCAGTCCATCTGCGCCATCCGCAAAGCGGCCTGAACATGGGCAGACAATCACAGTTTTTTTCCAAGAAATCGTCGTCGGAGCACCGCGCCTGACTTGTCCCCCAGCCCCAAAGTCGCAAAGTTTTTTTCATCAACGCCGTGTACCTGGCGCCGGGCGCGTTTCGGGGGCGAGCATCGGCAATAACGGCCGCTACGCGGCCAAGCAAAGTTTCGTTCTTGCTTCGGCGGGTGCAGCCCGCCCGACGCATCCGATGTCACCCGGCGAGACGAAGGCCGATGATTCCCGACACCAGTGACAAGAGTTTTTTGCGCGACTTTTTTGCAAAAAAGTCGCTGCTTACCCTGACTTTCTTCGTCCCATGCGGCATACAGGGTGTGGGCGCCGGGTTAGCACAGGGGTAGTGCAGCGGTTTTGTAAACCGAAGGCCGGGGGTTCAAATCCCTCACCCGGCACCACCCTGGTTCGCGGCCAGGGTCTGGGTGGCCGGCATGGTTTGTTCCCAACCGCCGCCGAGGGCCTTGTAGAGCGCCACGAGGTCGGTGCCGACGGCGGTGGTGCTGGTGGCCAGGTCCTGCTCGGCCTGGAGGTCCTGCCGCTCGGCGTCCAGCACGTCGATGAAACTCGATAGACCGGAGCGGTAGCGTTGGGTGGCCAGGGTGAACGCGATTTTGTCCTGCGTGGCCTGGGCCTGCAGCCGTTCGCGCCGGGCCTGCTCGGCCGCGTAATCGGTCAAGGCGTTGCTCACGTCATGAAACGCGGCAAGCACGGTTTTGCGGTAGGCGATGGCGGCTTCCCGCTGGCGCGCGCGGCTCAGGCGCAATTCGGCGCGCAACCGGCCGCCTTGAAAGATCGGCAGGGTGATGGTGGGCCCGACCCCGTATTGCTGCGCCGCCCACTGGCCGATGGTGGCGAGTTGCAGGGACTGGAAGCCGAAACTGCCGGTGAGGGAGATCTGGGGAAAGAAGTTGGAGACCGCGACGCCGATATTGGCGGTGGCGGCGTGCAGATTGGCCTCGGCGGCGCGGATATCGGGCCGGCGGCGCAGCAGGTCGGACGGCAGGCCGACCGGGACGCTGGGCGGCACCGGCGGCAGCGCCGTGCTGGTGCCGAGTTCCTGGTCCATCGCGCCGGGGGGCTTGCCCAGCAGCAATGCGACCGCGTTGCGCAATTCCGTGGCGCGCGCGGTCAGTTGCGGCAGTTGGGCCTGGGCCGCGGCCAGTTCGGCGCGGGCATTGGCGAGGTCGAGGTCGGCGCTGAGCCCGGCGCTGGCGCGGCCCTTGGTCAGGTCCACGGTATGGGAGAAGGTGGCGATATCGCGCTGAACGATGGCCCGTTCACGCTCGGTGCCGCGCAGGTCGATATAGTCGCGGGCGAGTTCGGCCTCGGCGGAGACCAGAGCCTCACGGGCCAGTTCGGCGGCGGCCTGGGCGTTGGCGCGGGCGGCCTCCTCCTGACGCCGGACCTGGCCCCACAGATCGAGCTCCCAGCTGGCATCGAAGCCATATTGATAGACATCGAACGGATTGATGTTGAACGCGTTCGGGAACCCGCCGAGCGTGCTGGCGCTGCCGCTGGCCAAACCGCCCTGGCCGCCGAAGGCGGGGCCCGCGGCGCCGGAGAACAGGGACAGGACGCCGTTTTTGCTGGGCAGTTGGTGGGTATAGGACCCGCTGCCCTCGAGGCTGGGCAGGGCGTTCGCGGCGGCGGCGGAAAACTGCGCCCGGCTTTGCGTGAACCGGGTCATGGCCGTGGCCACGTCGAGATTGGCGCCGGCGAGGCGGGTTTCGAGCGCGGTCAGTTCCGGGTCGTGGAATTCGGTCCACCAATCCGGGTCGACCGGGGCGGGCGCCGCCTGGCTGACCTCGGCGCTGACCGGCTTCACGCCAGCGGCCTTCGGCCAGAAATTGCCGGCGCTCGGCGGCGTCGGGGTTTTGAAATCCGGCCCGACCGCGCAGCCCGCCAGCAACGCCGTGAGTGCCACCGCGCCAAGCGCCCGACACCGCATTCCCCGCACCGATTTCATGATCGGAAAATCCTGCCCCTTGCGCTGACCGATCCGTTCAGTCATTCCGTTTCCCAGATGCGCTTCCAAATGATCAGCGTCAATGGTCGAGGCGCGGGAGGGCCGTGAACGATGATCGATCCTGATCTGCTGTCACCGGAGAAGCGGGCGCAAATCCTGCAGGGGGCAGCCACGATTTTTGACCGGGACGGGTATGAGGGCGCGTCGATGTCGCAGATCGCGCGCGAATCCAATGTCTCGAAGGGGACGTTGTACAACCATTTTGAAAGCAAGGCCGATCTGTTCGCGGCGTATGTCGCGCAGCGCTGCGCGACCTGTTTCGAGCCGCTGTTGCGGCCGGTCGATCCGGCGGCGCAGCCGGAAGCGGCGCTGCTGGAGTTCGGGCGGCGCCTGGTTGCGCTGATGGTTTCGCCGCAGGCGCGGTCGGTTTATCGGATGGTCATCAGTGAGGCCGAGACGTTTCCCGAACTGGCGGAGGCCTTCATCAAGGCTGGCAAGAAGAACTCGGTGCAGATTTTGGCGCGTTGGATCGAGGGCGAGGTCGGGCAGGGCCGGCTGAGCGTGGCCGACCCGGAGTTTGCCGCCGAGCAGTTTTTTGCGCTGTGCCAGGCGGAGATCGTGACCCCGTATCGGCTGCACCTGATCGACGCGCCGGACGCGCGCGCGATCGACCGGGTGGCGCAAGGCGCGGTCGAGACCTTTCTCGCGCGGTACCGCCGCCGATGACCGATCAGGACCTCGCGGACCTGTTGCGTGACCTTGGCCGCCACCGCCTGACCGAGGCCAATGCCGGCAATGTCAGCGCGCGCCGTGGCGCCGGCATGGCGATCAGTGCCACCGGCATCCGCACCGATACGGTGACCGCGGCCGATATCGTCACCATGGATTTCGCGGGCAAGTTCGCTGGAGGCTGGCTGCCCTCGAGCGAATGGGCGATGCATGCCGCGATTTACCAGGTGGAGCCGGCGGCGCGGGTCATCGTTCATACCCATTCCGATGCCGCGGTGGCGCTTTCGTGCCTCGATGAGGGGCTGCCGCCGTTTCATTACATGCTGGCCGAATTCGGCGGGCATGATGTGCGCTGCGCCCCTTATGCGACGTTCGGCACGCCGCAACTGGCCGCCCACGCCGCCGCCGCCATTGAGGGCCGGAGCGCCTGCCTGCTGGCGCATCACGGCATGATCTGCCACGGGCCGGACGGGCGGACGGCGCTCACCCGCGCGGTCAAGCTGGAGATGCTGTGCCGGCAATATCTGCTGGCCCGCGCCGCCGGCCCCGTGCGCTGCCTGTCGGAGGCTGATATGGAGGCGGCGCTGGCACGCTACGCCACGTACGGACAACAACCGGGCCAACCGACATGACGAAAACCGACCAGGTTCTGGCTGCCCTCGACGCCGGGCTCGATTCCGCGCTGGCGCGCTGGCAGGCGTTTCTGCGCATTCCCAGCATCAGCGCCAACCCCGCCCATGGCGAGGATTGTGCACGGGCCGCCGCCTGGGCCGCCGCCCGGCTGACGGAGGCGGGCTTCACCGCCGAAATTCGCCCAACGCGGGGCCTGCCCTGTGTGGTGGCCCGCAACCGCGCCCCCGAGGGCGCGCCGCGCCTGCTGTATTACGGGCATTACGACGTGCAGCCGCCCGACCCGCTGGAGCTCTGGGCGAGCCCGCCCTTCGAGCCGGTGCTGGTCGAGGGGCCGCGCGGGCCGCGCATGGTGGCGCGCGGCGCGGTGGACGACAAAGGCCAGGTGATGCTGTGGCTGGAGGCGTTCCGGGCCTGGCACGAGACCGCCGGGCACATTCCCGCCCAGATCACGGTGGTGCTCGAGGGCGAGGAGGAGGTGGGCAGCCCGAGCCTGGAGCCTTTCATTGCCGCCAACGCCGCCGAGTTCGCGGCCGATGCCGCGGTGATCAGCGACACCAACATGTGGGACATCGATACGCCGGCGCTCGCCACCCGGCTGCGCGGCGTGATTTACATCCAGATCGATCTCAAGGGCCCCACGCGGGACCTGCACTCCGGCCTGTTCGGCGGCTCGGCGCTCAATCCGATCAATGCGCTGACCGCCATTCTCGGCCGGCTGCATGACGCCGAGGGGCGGGTGCAGATTCCCGGCTTCTATGACGGGATCGTGCCGCCCAGCGCCGAGGAACTGGCGCAATGGCGCGCGATCGGGTTCGACGAGGCCGCCTTTCTGGGCGCAATCGGGCTGGCCCACCCCGCCGGCGAGGCCGGATTTTCCGCGCTGGAGCGGCTCTGGGCGCGGCCGACCGCGGACCTGAACGGCATCTGGGGCGGGTATCAGGGCCCTGGCTCCAAGACCGTGATCGCGGCCGAGGCCCATGCCAAACTGACCTGCCGCCTGGTGCCCGGGCAGGACCCGAAACGCATCCTGGCCGGGATCAAGCAATGGGTCCGGGACCAGTTACACACCATTCCCGGCGGGGCGGATGCCAAGCTGAGTTTCTCGGGCGAGGGCGGTGGACCCGGCACCGAGATCGCGCTCACGAACCCGTTATTCACCCCCGCCCGGGCGGCGCTGCGCGCGGAATATGGGCGCGACCCGCTGCTGATCGGCATGGGCGGGTCGATACCGGTGGTCGAGATGTTCAAGCGCGTGCTGGGGCTGGATAGCCTGATGCTCGGCTTCGGCCTCGATGACGACCAGATTCACAGCCCCAACGAGAAATTCGAGCTGCGCTGCTTCAAGCACGGCATGCGCAGCCATGCGCGGTTCCTGGGCGCACTCGGCTGAGCCTTGGCTGAGCCGCGAGCGGGCGGGGGAGGGGCGCGACCTTCTGACGCAAGGTCGCGCGACCCCGGCAGGAGCGCGGTGATTTCGCCGGCTATGGCGTTCAGTGCCGCGCCGGCGCCGCGAACGGTCCGAGCAGCCGCGCGGCGTGGCCATCCGCCATGGTGGCCAGCACGCTGAGGCGCGAATCGGGAAAATCGAGCATGCCGGTCAGCTGTACGGGCCCGGCCGGCGTGGTCATGGTGACGTCCTGCAAGGTCATGACCCCGTTCGCGAGCGTCGTTCTGGCGGTCAGGGTGCTGAACGGGGTCGCGCCCGCGCCCAGGGTTTCGCTCGGGGCCGCGGACAGATCCACCCCACCCCAGGCGCCGTCGGCGAGGCTTGCGTCCAGCGTTCCGGCGAGACTGGCCAACCAGGTCGCGGGGCTGCTGCCGAGCGCCGTGAGGTCGAGACCCGCGGTCACCCGGCCCCGCGCGAGATCGAGCGGGGTGCCGAACAGCGGCCCCTCGAGGGTCACCCCGTCGAGCCGGGCCGTGAGGTTCAGCTTGGCCGGCGTGGTGGTGGGGTCGAGGCTGACCTGACCGGAGAGTGTGCCCCGGGCGAGCGTCGCCTTGGCCACCGAAATGCCGAGCGTGCCTTGGCTCAACGCGATAGTGCCGGTGACCCCGTGCAGCCACGGGGCGCCGCCCAGCGTGACCTGCTGCGCGGTCACGCTCAGGGCACCGGTGAGGGCGCGGGTCCAGCCCAGCGGCCATGGCGCGGTGGCGCGCGCGGCGAACCCCGGCAGGGGCAGCGTGTCCGCCGCGACGGTGCCGCTGAGTTGTGGCACAGCCTTGGCCGGCAGGACCACGTTCATGGCGCCGGTCGCGTGCAGGGAGGCGGCGGTCAGATCGTAGGTCTGGACCTCGATCGTGCCCGCCGCCCCCGAAAGCTGGGCGAGGGCGGAAAGCGACCCATCACCCAGCCAGTCAGGCGCGCGGGTCCAGCCCAGGGCTTGCAGCAACCGGGCCGCGCCCGGGTGGCGCAGGGTCATTTGCGTGGACCAGGTTCCTTTGGCCAGATCGAGGGTGGGGTGGGCTTGGAGGCGCGCATCGCCGAATGCGACCCCGAGCCCCGCCAGAACCGCCGCGCGTGGCCCGGTGGCTTCGATATGCACATGCAGGGGCGTTTGCCAGAAAGCCGGCGTGAACGCGGGCAGCCCCGGCAACACCGCCGCCAGCGCGGCCGCATGATCCATGCCCAGATCGGCCGTGACGCCGCTGACGGTGCCATCGGCCGCGACGGTGCCGGCGGCACCGAGCGTCATGCCGTTCAGGAGGGCGCTGAAGGCATTGACCGAGAGCCCGCCCTTGGCGGTGGCCGCGTCCAGGGTGACCCCGGTGAGGGTGCGGCCGCGCAGGGTGACCCGGTCGGCCTTGAGCTTGAGCGCGAGATCGAGCCCGGACAGCGCCTGGCTGATTTCAGGCCAGCCCGGCAGGCCGGATTGCGGCAGCCAGTTATCGGCGGCCAGTTGCGGCAGGGCGAGGGTGGCCTCGACCGCGCCGCTCGCGGGGTCTACCCCGATCGCGCCGGAGACCGCCGCGCCATCCACGGTTCCGTTCAGCCCATCGAGATGCAGCGCCAGCTTGGTGACGCGCACCGAGCCGGACAGTGTGGCCGCGCGCAGCGCACCTGACGGGAACGGGGCGGCGATGCCCACCCCGTCGGCCGCCAGCCAGGCCAGGGTTTGGTGCAGATCCGGCGCGTCGAGATGAAACTGCCCGGCGAAGGTCAGCATCGGGTCGCGGGCCACGGTGCCGGCCAGGGTGAGCGCCGCCTGACCCGGCAGCACCGCGGAAAAGGCGCTGACCGCCGCCGTGCCCGCGGCCGAGACCTGGGCCGCCGCCCGCACCGTGGCCAACGCCACCCCCGGCAGGCGCAGCAAGCTGGTATCGAGGCTGAGGTCCAGATCGAGACCCAGCGCCGGGACCCGCCAACCCGCCCCTGGCCGCGCCGGGCGCAACAGGCGCAGCACCGGCCGCGCGTCCAGCACGGGCGCGCTGATGGCGACGGCCTGGCTGCCATCGGACGCGGAGGCCAGCGCGACGGTGGCGCCGGCGCCACCGGAATTGACCTGCAGCGACCCGGTGGCGCGGTCTCCGGCGAGGGTCAATGTGCCGTCCAGGGTTGCGGGCAGAAGCGGTTTCAGCGCGGTCGCCGCCAGCGCCGCCGCGTGCGCCGTCACGCGCCCGGCGAGGCGGCCATCCGGCTGCCAGACGCCTTGCCAGCGCAACCCGAAATCCTCGACGGGTTTGGCGGTTCCGGTGACCGGCAGCGCCGCGAGCCGTAAATCGAGCGGGGCGTTGCCGGTTGCGTCCGCCGGGTCCAGCCGGACGCCGAAGCCGAGCTGCTGCGCCAACAGGTGCGCCGTGCCGGTGACGGACATTTCGCCCGGCGTCACGGCATTGGCGGTGAGGTTGGCGTCGAGCTGGGTGAGGGTCAGGCGCCCGACACGCAGCGTCGCGTTCTCGAGCCGGGCGGAGAGCACGCCGGCCGCCGCCGCCTCGTGCAGGGCCAGCACCGCCGGCGGCAATGGCCAGGGCAGATCGATGCGCGCGTTTCTCAGGACCAGGTTGCGTGGCACGATGCGGCCCAGCAGCAACGGCCAGGGCGCCAGTTCCATGCGCAGCGCCGGCGCCACCACCCGCACGCCATCCTGGCGGCCGCTGATGCGCACCGAGCGGGCGCTGAGCACCGGGCGCGGCAGCAGGCTGAGGGCCACTTTGCCGTCGATTTGCACCGTGCGGTCCAGCTCGGCCGAGGCGAACCGCGCGATCAGCCCTTTATGCGCGTTCCAGTTCAGCGCCGGAGGGACGATCCAGACCAGGCCCAGCATGACCAGGATCACGGCCAGCACCCAGGCGAATACCCGCATGCCCCAGGCGCCGCCGGCGTGGCGGCCCCTATCCGGCCGGGCCGCTGATAAACTATGATGCCGTCCGCTCAGTGTCCCGTTCCCAAGGCAAGAAGTCGCCGGCCGATGCCGCCGTGTGTTTAGGCTTTACCCAGGGTCGATGCTATATGTCAGCCCGCACCATGCGCAGCCCGCCGATTTACCGCCCCGCCCCGCCCCGCCCTGCCGCGCCCCACCCTGCCGCGCCCAGCCCTGCCGCGCCCCGGCGCGGCCACCGACGGATGGCCGGCTGAGATGCTGGGCAAGCTGATCGGCGGTATCGCGGGGCTGGCCGCCGGTGGGCCGCTGGGTGCGGTCGTTGGCGCCGCGCTGGGCCATGTCGCGGATAGTAGCGGCTTCACGCGCGGCGGCGGATCCGCGACCGGGCGGGTTGGCGCCGCGCCGCCGGGGTTCGACCACCCGGCGCTCACAGACCCCGACCAGCGCCTGCGTCAGATCCGGCTGCTGGCGATGCTGGGCCAGCAGGACAAGGCGTTCGCCCTCGGCGTGACCGTGCTGGCGGCCCGGCTGGCCAAGATCGATGGCGTCGTCACGCGCGCCGAAATAGCCGCCTTCAAGCGCCATTTCCGCATATCGAGTGGCCAGGAACACGCCATTGGCCAGGTTTTCGATGCCGCGCGCGACGGACGCGAGCCTTACGAACCCTATGCCCGCGAGCTTGGCCGGCTGTTCGCCGACGCCCCCAACACGTTGGAAGACGTGCTGGGCGCCCTGTTTGCGATTGCCCGCGCCGATGGCGCGCTGACCCGCGCCGAACATGAGTTTCTGGTGCGCGTGCATGCCGCCTTCGGCATATCGCACGCGGCTTATGACCGGGCGGCCGGCAACACCGCCGGAGGCGGGGATCGCGCCGACCCCTATGCCCTGCTCGGGGAAGCGCCGACCGCCAGCAATGAGACCCTGCGCCTGGCCTGGAAGCGCCTGGTGCGCGAAAACCACCCCGACAGCCTGGCCAGCCGCGGCGTTCCGCCGGACCTGGTGGCACGCGCATCGGACCGGATGGCCCGGATCAATGCCGCCTGGGACCGGATCAAGCGCGAACGAGGCCTGACCTGACCCGCTACCGGCTGAGCCCGAACACCGACGCCCGGCCCGCGGGCACCGCGATCGACACTTTGGTGCTGCACTATACCGGGATGCGCACCGCCCGCGCGGCGCTCGAGCGCCTGTGCGACCCCATGGCCGAGGTTTCGGCCCATTACCTGATAACGAGGGACGGCACGGTCTGGTGCCTGGTGCCGGAGGCCGCCCGGGCCTGGCACGCCGGCGTTTCGGGGTGGCGCGGGGCAACCGCGCTGAATGGCTGCTCGATCGGTATCGAACTCGTCAACCCCGGCCATGAATTCGGGTATGTCGGGTTCGCCGCGGCGCAGATGCGCGCGACGATCGGGCTTTGCGCCGGGATCCTGGGGCGCTGGCCGATCGACCCGAGGCGCATCGTTGGCCACAGCGATATCGCGCCCGACCGCAAGCAGGACCCGGGCGAGAAATTTCCCTGGCCCCGCCTGGCCGCCGCCGGCATCGGCCTGTTTCCGGCTGGCCGCACACCGCCCCGCGCCGCGCCCGAGGCGCTGTTGCGGGCGATTGGCTACCCGACCGAACGGCCCGGCTGTGTGGGTGCCTTCCAGCGCCGCTTTCGCCCGGCGCGGGTGGATGGGGTCGTGGATGAGGAAACCCATGAGCGACTGCAGACCGTGGCTGACGCGTTTGGATGAGGCGGCGGGGCCTGAGCACAGGGGCGCGGCGGGATGGCGGTGCCCGCCCGCGACGGCGCACCCGCCAGCAGGCCTAAGCCCCGAGGCGTCAGGCCCGGATACTTGAAAACCCTTCGGATGTTCCGGATGATCGCCGTGAGGGAACGAAAATGTCCGAAGCCGAGACCCTGCCGATAGAAAAAGATACAATGGCCGATTGGCGCGAGCGCGCGCTGAGTTTCGAGCGCGAGGTGGCGGGGGCCGTGCTTGGCCAGGGGCGGGCCATTCGGCTGATTACCGTCGCCATTCTCGCCCGGGGCCACGCTTTGCTGGAAGGCGATGTGGGGGTTGGCAAGACCACGCTGCTGCGAGCGGTGGCCCGCGCGCTTGGCGGCCCCTATGCGCGGGTGGAGGGCACGATCGATTTGATGCCGGCGGACCTGGTGTATCATGCCAGCCTGACGGAGGAAGGCCGGCCACGCCTGGACCCCGGGCCGGTGTTGCGCCATGGCGAGGCGCTTTCGATTTTTTTCTTCAACGAAATCAACCGTGCCCGCCCGCAGGTGCACGCGCTGTTGTTGCGGCTGATGGCGGAACGCGTGGTCGGTGCCTTCAACCGCGACATGGCTCTGCCGCACGTGCTGGTGTTTGCCGACCGCAACCGCCTGGAGCGCGACGAGACCTTCGAGTTGCCGGCGGCGGCGCGCGACCGGTTTTTTATGCAGGTTCCGATCGAGGCGCCGCGCGACCCAGAGATATCCCGCCGCCTGATGTTCGAAACCCGCTTCCATGATGCGGATGCGCTGGTGGAGACGGTCGCGCCGCGTGTGCTCGATTACCGGGCGTTGCCCGGGCTGGCCCGGCGCATACAGGAGGAGGTTCGCGTCAGTGCGCATCTGCAAACCTATCTCGTGAGCTTGTGGCAGGCGCTGCGCGACCCGGCGGGGGGCGGGGTGAGGCTGGAGGGCGTGGACATGGCGCGGCTGGTGCAAGGGGGGGCGAGCCCTCGCGGCATGAGCGCGCTGGCGCGCGCCGCCCGCGTTCATGCCTGGCTCGCGGGGCGTGACCATGTGCTGCCCGAAGACGTGCGGGCGGTGTTTCACGAGGTGCTGGGCCACCGGGTGTTTCTCGACAGTGTTTATGAACACCGCGCCGACGCGCTGATACCGCGCCTGCTGAGGGCCGTGCTGGAGGCCGTGGCCACGCCATGATCGGGGAGGCGCAACCCTGGCTGGATTACCGCTTGCGCGGCTACGCGCGGGGCGCCAACCCAGGCAAGCACGCGAGCGACCGCCAGGGGTCTGGCGGCGCCTTCCGCGGTTTGGTGCCGTTCTGGCAGAACCCGGATGCCGGCCGACTGGATATCCGGCGCAGCCTGATGGACCCGGGGCAGATGCCGATGGTGCGCCAGACCGACCAGGCCAGCACCCTGTCGCTGGTGGTCGCGGTCGATCTGACGGCCTCGATGACGGCGGGCGGGGAGCGGGCGGGCGGGGAGCGCGCGGGCCGGCGCGCCGCCCACGCGATTGCCGAGGCCGCCGCCCGATCGGCGCTGCGGGCGGGCGATAAATTCGGGTTGATCGGGTTCGACCAGGGCGTGCGCGCGGAGGTTTCGCTTGCGCCCACCCGGGCGCGGGGCGCGGTGAACGCGGCGCTGGCGGCACTGCTGGCGGCGCCCGACAGCGCCGGCGAGGCCCTGGGGCTGGGCCAGCTCGCGGAGGCTTTGCCGCGCACCCGCTGCCTCGTGCTGCTGATTTCGGACTTCGCGATGCCGGTGCCGCTGGTCGAGGCGGCGATGACGGCGCTGCACCGCCACGATGTGGCGCCGATTCACCTGCTGGGCGATGGGCCGGCACGTGAGGGGCGCGAGGGGGCACGCCTTGGGGCACGTCTGGGGGCACGCCTGGGGCTGGCCCGCGTGCGCGACGCGGAGGGCGGCACGGCGCGGCTGGTTCTGCTGCGCCCGGCACTCGACCGCGCGTGGCGGGCGGGGCTTGCCCGGCACCATCAGGCGCTGGCCGCGGTGTTCGGCCGCGCCGGCCGCGACGCGTTCTCGACCGGCGCCACGCCGGACCTGGTGGCGCTGTCCGACCACCTGCTGGCGGTATGATGCGGCCCTGGGCCCTGGCGCTGCCCGCGATGCTGATGGCCGCGCCTTCCCTGGCGGCGACGCCCGCATTGAGGCCGGCCCGCGCCTTCGGGTATTTTCCGGGGGCGCTGGTTTCTGCCAGCACGGAATTTTGGCTGCCGCCCGGCACAGGTCTCGACCCGGCGAGCCTGCCGGTGCCGGGCCCGGTGGACCCTGAGACCGATCTGCGCCGGATCATCTGGCGCGCCACGCCCATGCGGGGCGGCACGCTGGTGACGCTGCGGCTGAGCTACCAGATATTTTATTCCCCACAGGAAACGGGCCTTGCCACCATTCCGGGCTTCACGCTGACACTGCGCCGCGACGGCCGCACGATGGCCGAGGCGATACAGGGTTTCGGGGTGCAGGTTTCGCCGTTCCGGCACGACCTGACCCCCACGCTCGATCCGAACCAGATGCGCCCCGACCCCGCGCCGCTGGCGGTGACGAGCGGCAGACCGTGGCGCATGCCGGTTGCGGGCGCGCTGATCACCGGTTTTTCGGCGCTGCTGCTGTTGGTCGCGCAGCGCGCCGACCGGGGCGGTTCCAGGGCATTTGCCGGCGCGTATCGGGCCATTCGGCGCCAGCGCCTTTCGGACCACGCCGCGCGGCTCGCGCTGCACCGCGCCTTCGATGCCACCGCCGGACAGCGGATACTGGCCCAGGATATCGAGGCATTTCTGGCACGGCACCGCCAGTTTTCGGGACTGGGCAGCGAGATCCATGAATTTTTCGCACAGTCCAACCAGATATTCTTTGCGACGGAGCCGGGGACCGCGGCCGCGCGCCCCGCGCTTCGCGCGTTCGCACGTGCGCTGACGCGCGCCGAACGGCGGCTGGCATGACCCCGCCCCACCTGGACCACCCGATGGCGCTTTGGCTGCTGGCATTATGTCTGCCGCCGCTGCTGGGTTGGGGCAGCGGCGCGATTACGGTCGCCAGCCTGCGGGCGCTGCCGCGGGATGGCATTTCCGTCATCGTCGATGGTGGATTGCGCGTGCTGGCCGCACTGCCGGTGCTGTGGCTGACGCTCGGGCTGGCCGGCCCCTATCGGCCACGCGCGCAGGTCACGCGCCTGGCCGGGGGGGCGCATGTGATCGTTGCGCTGGACCGCAGCCTGAGCATGCACGAGCCGTTCGCGCTGCGCGGCCGCAAGGCGACCGAAAGCAAGACCCAGGCGTCGGCCCGGCTGCTCGCGGCGTTTTTTGCCCGTAATCCGCACAGCCGGTTCGGGATCGTCGGGTTTTCGACGGCGCCCATCCTGATCATGCCGCTGACCGAGCACCGCGCCGCCATTGCCGCCGCCATTGCCGCCCAGGCCAGCGGCCAGTTGGGCGATACCGATATCGGGTCCGGTATTGCCTACGCGCTGGCCATGTTCGGCCGTGACGACCCCGCCGCCCCGCACGTCATTCTGCTGATCACGGATGGCGCCGGAGAAATTCCTGAACAGGTGCGTTTGTATCTTGCCAGGGAATTTCATCGTGTCCATGCGCATCTTTATTACCTTTACCTGCGCGCCGGTGATGATCCGCCCCTCGATGATGGACTGGTCAACGATACCGACATGACCCATCCGGCCGCGCTGGATGCGTATTTCCGATCTCTGCATGTTCCGTATGCCGGGTTCGAGGCGAGCGATGCCGGCGCGGTCGCCGCCGTCACCGCGCGGATCGAGCGGATCGAGAGCCGGCCTCTGCCGTATACCGAAGATGTTCCCCGGCGGAACTACGCCCGGCTGTGCTTCCGGCTGGCGGCGCTGTTTCTGGCGCTTCACATATTGCTGCTGATCGCCGAGCGACGCGACATGCCCGCAGGTTATGGCGCATGACGCCGCGTAAATTCCTGGCATGCGTGGCTGTCGCGGGGCTCGTCTGCGGCGGCGTGCTGTTGGTGGTGGGGCGGTGGCGAAGGGATGCGACCACGGTGCGCGAGGTGCGCCTGGTTGGCGGGGGGCATGCTGTGCCAGGGCCCGATGCGGGACCCACCCTGGTCGCGGCGCGGGCGCGATATCTGATCGGCATAGCGGCATTCGACGCCGCGGAAGCAGAAATCGGGCGTCTCGCGCCCGGGGAGGGGAAGGCCGGTTTATTGCTCACGCTCGGTAACGCGAGGTTGCGCCAGGCGCTGGCGGTGTTCAACGGACTGCCCTTCCGCAAAGTGAAGCCGATGATCGTTGCCGCGCGCTATGACTATCGGCTTGCCGCCAGCCTGGAGCCCGGGTTCTGGGATGCGCGCTACAATTTCGCGTTGGCGACGGAGTTGTTGCCGGCGCGGGAAATTTACAAACGCAGCAGTGGCGCCCAGATGTCGCACGACAAGGCGGTGTGGCCCGATCTGCCGGGCGTGCCGAACGGCATGCCATGAACCGCCCTGGCCTGCGGCCCGGCCTGCGCGGCGTTGCCCTGCTGCCCATTCTGGCGGGGCTGGTGGTGCCGCGCTTCATGGTCAGACGGCCGGTTCATGATGTGCTGGTGGTGCTGGATATTACCGCGAGCATGAATACAGCCGACATGGTGCTGGATGGCCGGCCGATTGCGCGCCTTGCGGTGGAGAAACTGGCGCTGCGCCGCCTGCTGGACCGCATGCCCTGCGGTTCGCGGCTGGCGGTGGCGGTTTTCGTCGAGCGGGTGCCGTTTCTGCTGTTTGACCCGCTCGAGATCTGCGGCAATTACGAACCGCTCAGGCGGGAAATCTCGGCGCTGGATTGGCGCATGGGCTGGGATTCGGAAAGTCATATCGCGGAGGCGCTGCTCAGATCGATGCAGATGGCGCAGCATCTGGGCACGGATCTCGTGTTCATGACCGATGGCCAGGAATCCCCGCCGCTGTGGTGGAATGGCCTGCCGAAATTCGCGCCGCTGCGCGGCAGCGTGCCCGGCGCCATACTCGGCCTTGGCGGCAACCGGCTGGTGCCTATTCCACGCTTCGACAGCCAGAACCACCAGATCGGATATTACCGATCGATAGATGTGCCGAGCGACGCCAAGGGCATGTTTGCCGGGCACGGGAACCTGACCGCCGAGGATACGCCGCATTTACGGCAACTGGCGGCGCTGACGGGCCTGAGCTACCGCCATCTCGGCACGCCGGATGGGCTGTGGCGATCCGTTCAGGCCACGGGCCATGCGCGACGTCTGGTGACGCGGATCGATGCCGCGCCGTACGCAGCGGCGCTGGCGCTGGGTATTTTTGTGCTTTCGTTCGCGCCGCTTTCGCGGCCGGCGAGAGGGCGCGGGAGGGATCGTTCATGAGGGGAACTTCTCGTCCGCGAGGGTGCCCCAGAACTGATCGCGGCGGAGCCAGCCGCGATAGGATTTGACGCTGACCTCGCACCAGTCCTGGGTGGGGCAACGCAGGAGATGGCCAACCACCTGAGGTTCGAGCATGGCGACCGGTGGACTGGCCGCATCGGCGGCGGCGCGCAGGGTGACCGGCCTGGTGCCGGCGATCAGGAAGCCGCGCCGACCGGTCAGCATGGCTTCGTGCACCCAGCCACGGGTGCCGTCAGGCTCGGCGACCAGGCGCCAGACCTGAAATTCGCGCTCGATTTCGACCGGCAGGTCGCGGCGCTGATAGATCCAGGCGATCGGATACTGGGTGCCGGGGCCGGTGCGGAAGCTGACCTCGTCGGAGCGGAGCGCGGCAAAGCGGGGAATGGGCAGGCCGCTTTCACTGCCCCGGGGGGGCGGGGCCGGCGGGGCCGGGGTGGCGAGGGCGATGGACGGCAGCATGGTTATGGCCGCGCTTGCCGAGGCGGCGCGGACAGGGGCCACGTGGTGTGGCCGCGCGCGGCGCCGTGCCAGTTTGTGACGCGGGGCCACGACTTTGCCGTGAGGGGATGGGCGGGCGGGATGGGTATGGGTGACGGGCCCGGTTGGCGCCGGGGGCGGCGCGGCAGCGGCCAGGAGCCCCGTCAAGGGAAGCAAAATCAGGAAACGCATGACCTGGCACCCGAAACTCGGTTGACTCAGAATGATATAAGCTGAGCCGACCGCGTCGCTTCAAGAAAACTTGGTAAACTGCCTTCCTCGGCGCCGGTCATCAGATCCGGCTCGGTGAGGGCGGTGGCCAGAAGACCACTGGGACAGGCGGAGAGCGGGATGCCGAGCGCGACCGCCGCTTCGCGCAGTTCATCGAGGCCGGGGGCGCCGCGGAGACGACGCGGGGCATCGCGATCGGCGTCGGCGAGACAGGACCAGTCCCGGGCCAGGGCGAGCACGCCGGCCCCGGTGGCGAAGAGGGTGACGGTGCGGCCGAGCGCGGCCGCGCCGACCGCGAGGAGAAAAGCGGCATGGGCGGACTCATAGCCGCCCTGGAACAGGAGGATGCCAAGACCGGGGGCTTCAGCCATGGGGCGGTGACCCGGATGGGTGGTGCGGGCAGGTGGGGTCGACGGGCACGGTGATCAGACGAAACCGGAAGGACAGGGCGTCCCAGATCAGCAATTTTCCGGTGAGGCCGCCGCCTACGCCCAGGATTTCCTGTAGCGCCAGGGTGGCTTGCAGGGTTCCGGCAACGCCGGTTATGGCGCCGAGAATGCCGGCATCGGCGCAGCTCAACCCGTCCTGCGCCGTCGGGTGGGGATTGAGACAGCGATAACACGGCAAAGCCGGATCGACATGGGGTTTGAACACCGCGAGTTGGACGGTGTTGCGCTGCACGGCGGCGGTGACGAGGGTGCGCCGCTGACGGCAGCAGGCATCGGCGATGGCGAAACGCGCGGTAAAATTGTCGGTGGCATCGCAGACCAGATCATAGCTGGCGATCAGGCGGTCGGCGTTTTCGGGGGTCAGGTTGTCCGGGACGGTATGGACCTGAATTTCGGGGTTGAGCCGGGCGAGGTGGTCGGCGGCGATGGCGACTTTGGGCTGGCCGATATCCGGGGTGGTATAGAGGATCTGGCGCTGGAGGTTGGATAGCTGCACCGCATCGGCGTCGACCACACCGAGCGTGCCGATGCCGGCAGCCGCGAGATAGAGCAGCAACGGACAGCCCAGGCCGCCAGCGCCGATGACCAGCACGCGCGCCTGCTTGAGCCGCATCTGGCCCACGCCACCGACTTCCGGCAGAAGAATGTGCCGCGCATAGCGTTCGATTTCCGCGTCGCTCAGGTCTATCGGGCTCATTCGGGGGGTTTCATCCAAGTTCCATCGATAAGGTCTGACATAACCTGATATCTCCCGCTTTCCTCGGCGCGAATGACATGGCTAGACTACACCTTAGAATGAGAGCGCAGGCTTGCCCCGGGAGCAGGGGCCCGGCCGGCTCAGTGGAGAGGTCGGACCCATGAAGTTCAAGGTGGATCGAACCACGCTTCTGAAGGCGTTAACGCATGTTCAGAGCGTGGTGGAGAAGCGGAACACGATTCCCATCCTTGCCAACGTGATGCTGGCGGTCAAGGACAGCAAGCTGACCCTGACGGCGACCGACATGGAGATTGCGGTGGTGGAGAACGTGCCGGCGCAGGGTTTGCGCGCGGGCGCGACCACGGCACCGGCGGCCACGCTTTACGAGATCGTGCGCAAATTGTCGGAGGGCACGGAAATCGAATTCGAACACGGCGGCGCTGACGCGCCGCTGGCGCTGCGGGCCGGGCGCTACAGCACCAGCCTGATGGTGCTGCCGGTCGATGATTTTCCGTCCATGACGGCGGGAACGCTGCCCAACCGGTTCAGCCTTCCGGCGCAACATCTGCGGGCGCTGATAGACCGCACCCGGTTTGCCATTTCCACCGAGGAGACGCGGTACTACCTGAACGGCATATACGTGCATGCCACGGCCGTGGATGGCCATAAGCTGCTGCGGGCCGTGGCGACCGATGGGCACAGGCTGGCGCGGGTGGAGGAGGAACTGCCTGAAGGCGCGGCATCCATGCCGGGCGTCATCATTCCGCGCAAAACCGTGAACGAATTGCGCAAGCTGCTGGATGAAACGACCGGTGATATCGGGATTGCGCTCTCGGATACGCGGATCCTGTTCGAGGTGGGTAATATAGCGTTGACCAGCAAGCTGATCGACGGGACCTTCCCCGACTATGAGCGGGTGATACCCCAGGGTAACGACAAGATCCTTCGTGTGGCGAAAAAGGAGTTCTCGGACGCGGTGGCCCGCGTGGCCGCGATCAGCCAGGAGCGCGCGAAGCCGGTGAAAATGAGCCTGAAGAAGAACCTGCTGGTTTTATCGGCGACCAGCCCCGAACAGGGCACGGCGACCGAGGAACTGGACGAGGAGCGCGTGAGCTACACGGAAACCCCGCTCGAGATTGGTTTTCAGGCAAGATACCTGAACGACATAACCGACCAGATTACCGGTGAGGTGGAGTTTTGTTTTTCCGACGGCGCGGCCCCGACAGTGGTACGCGACACCGGCGATTCCTCGGCGCTCTACGTGCTGATGCCGATGCGCGTGTAAGCCGCTCGTCTGCGCTGTCGCGGAGGTCATGACCCGCCTGTTTCGACTGCGGCTGTTGAACTTCCGGAATTTCATAAAGGAGGAATTCGGGTTCGACGGAACCCTGACCATTCTGCATGGGCCGAATGGCGCCGGCAAAACCAACATTCTCGAGGCAATTTCCCTGCTGATGCCGGGGCGCGGCCTGCGCGGCGCGGCGCTGACGGATTTGCCGAATGCCAGGACGCAGACCCCCCGGAGCGACTGGAGCGTGACCGGATGGCTGGCGAATGACGCCGAGGCGTTCAGCATCAGTACCGGCGTCACGCCGGAAAGCCCGAGGCAGAGACGGTTTCTGCTCGACGGTGACATGGTCAAGAGCCAGAGCGTGATGTTGGAGCTTGTGGCCTGCCTGTGGCTGACGCCGCAGATGGAAGGGCTGTTTCTCGAGCCGCCATCCGGCCGGCGCAGATTCTTCGACCGATTGGTGGCCGCGAGGGAGCCGGGGTTCGCCCGCCTGTTGGCCGCGGCCGAGCACATCCAGGCGCAACGCCTGATGTTGTTGCGATCGGGGGAAGGCGCGGCCAGATGGCTCGGCGCGTTGGAAAAACAACTGGCCGAGAAATCGGTCGCCATCGCAGCGATGCGGCGCGACTATTTGGCGGCGTTGAATGCGGCCCTGGCACAATTGCCGCCACCATTTCCGAAGGCGCGCGTCGGCCTGGTGTGCGAGATCGCCTCGCGGCTCGATGACGCGCCCGCCCTGGTGGTCGAGGCGGAATGGCGTGAGCGTTTTGCAAGAACGCGGCGGCAGGACAAGGAAAATCGGACGACGACCGCGGGCGCCAACCGGGCCGATATCCTGATTTGCGACGCGGTGACGGGACGGAATGCCTCGATGTCGAGCACCGGTGAACGCAAAGCCCTGCTGGTTTCAGTGATACTTTCGCAAGCCGAGATCATGAAGCGCCAGCAGAAGCGCGCGCCGATTCTGCTGCTGGATGAACCGATGACGCACCTCGATGATATGCGTCGCGTCGCGCTGGTCCGGACCCTCGCGGCTTATGAGGGGCAAGCCTTTTTAACCACGACGGATACCGATCAGGTTCCCGACCCGACGGGTGAAAGCGTCAGGCTGGCGATCCCACCTTTGGGCGCAGCCATTTGACCTGCGCGATCGGCCCCCCGACCGACATCCGGGATCCGGGATCCGGGCGGCGGGGCGGCGGGGCGGCGGGTCCGAACCATCGACGCCCTTCACGGGTTGATCCTGACTTGAAGAATTCCGGCATCCCCAAGCTCCGTGCCGAAGGCCAGGTGGCGCCCGTCGGCGCTGAACGACAAGGCGGTCACCGCGCCGTTTGCGGAAGCGGCGCTCTCGATCACCTGCCGGGTATCGATGTCCGCCAGCGACACGCGGCCATCGGCGAAGCCCATGGCGAGACAATCGTGCCGCGGATGCATGGCGACGCGGGTGACCGGAATGTTTTGCGCACCACCGAGTTCCAACGGCGCCCGGCCCATCGGGCCGCCGCCAAAGAATGGCCATAACACCGCCGTGTCGGCCCCCGAGGTCGCGAGCCATTTGCCCGTGCGGCTGAATGCAAGGCTTTCGATTTTGGTGGGATACCCCGTCATCTGCATATGCGCGCCATCGGGCAACCACCAACCATGCAGGGCATTTTCCTGCATCGAGGTCACGATCGCCTCGCCACCGGGATGAAAGGCGATGGCGATGTGGCTCCCCTTCCAGGAATAGACCCGCGCCGCCTCGGACTGGGCGCCGACATACCAAAGGCTGATACCGTTGTAATGCGACGCCGCGAGCCGCTTGCCCTTGGCATCGAAAGCGAGCCCGGTGATGGTGAAATCGGTCGCGAGGCGTTTCAGCAGTTTCCGATTTTGTCCGATGACCGCTATCTGCTTGCCGGCGGCACAGGCCGATACGCCCGAGGACCGCCCCGTGTGACAGGCCACGTGTTCGACCCAGCGGCGCGGGAAGGTTTGCAGATGCGCGATGGCCGCGTCAGTGGACACGTCGAGAAAATGGCCGAGGTCGGTGCCGACGAGAAACCCTCTACCGGTGTCGTCCGGTGCCAGACAGAGCGGCATACCCTCGGTGAGTTCGATGACGGCTTGCCGCCCGCCAGGCGATACAAACCTCAGGGCGCCGTCACCGCCGGCAAAGGCGCAGATTTCACCCGCGAAGTCACAGGCGACCACGAACGCGTCTGTTCTGCCTGAGTAAAGCGTTTCGGCTTCGAGCATGAGGATTTACCTTGGCTCAGGATTGGCAGGACTCGAAGCCGCGACGCAGCATCGGCCGGTTGAGGTTCCGGCCGATGAAAACCAGCCGGCTGGATCCGGGGGATGCCGGCGCTCCGATGAAATCACCGTCCGCCATCATGTGCACTGCCTGGAAGCCGTAGGCGCGACTTTCGCCGGCGAACCACATGATGCCCTTGGTGCGCAACATGTCGGCGCCGCTCTCGGCCAGCAGCGCCGACATCCATGCCTCGAACCTCGTGCGATCGAGTGGAGATTTGACCTCGAAGCTCAGGCTCTGAATGTCGTCATCATGGGCATGATCATCATCGGTCAGGAAATCCGGGGCGAAATTCAGCACCCGGGACAGGTCGAAGGCGCGACGCTCGAGCAGGGCGTCGATCGCGACATTGCCGCGAACGGCTTCGTGAATGAGTGCCGTCGGGTTGATGCGCCGCAGCCGCTTGCGCAACAGGTCCGCGGTCTCGGGGGTGATGAGATCGAGTTTATTGAGAACGAGAATATCGGCAAACGCCACCTGGTCGCGGGCCTCGGCGCTGTCGTCGAGGCGGGTGGTTATGTTTTTGGCGTCCACCACGGTTATGATCGCGTCCAGGCGCGTGCGCGCCCGCAGCGTATCATCGACGAAAAAGGTCTGCGCGACGGGCGCTGGATTGGCGAGGCCGGTCGTCTCGACCAGAATGCCATCAAACCTACCCTTCCGCTTCAGCAGATTGCCCACGATCCGGATCAGATCACCGCGCACGGTGCAGCATATGCAGCCGTTGTTCATTTCGAACACTTCCTCATCGGCATCGACGACGAGATCGTTATCGATGCCGAGCTCGCCAAACTCATTGACGATGACGGCGAATTTTTTACCGTGATTCGCGGTCAGGATATGGTTCAGCAGCGTGGTCTTGCCGGCGCCGAGGTAGCCGGTCAGCACGGTCACCGGGATCTGGGTGCTTTCGCCCATTATATCGCCTCCTGATCATGTCGGTTCAGAGCGCGCCCGCGCCAGGCCCAAAGTCCGGCCGCCATGCGCTCTGTGGTGTAGTGAGACGCTCGGACCACGCCCGCGCGGGCGAGATTCCGGCGCAAGGCTTCATCGTTCGCGAGGCGGGTGAGGATCGCGGAAAAGCCGGGAATATCGTCCGGATCGCAGATTTCCGCGGCATCATCGACCAGTTCGGCAAGGCCGCCGCGACGCGAGCTGACCAGGGCCGCGCCACTCGCCATCGCCTCGAGGGCGGTGAGACCGAACGGCTCGGCCCAACGACTGGGAACGGCGACGATCGCCGCGCGCCGCATGGCCGCCATGACCGCGTCATGCGGCAAGAACCCCAGCAGGCTGACACCCGCCGCCGCGGCCCGTGGACGAAGCCGGCCAAGGAATTCCGTCTCGGGGCTGTCGTGGCCGAACCGATCGGCACCGATCATTTCGGCGCGCCAGCCCGGGAGTTGCGGCAGGGCGCGCGCGCAGGCCTCGACAAACGCATCAGCACCTTTATTCCCGACCATGCGCCCGGCAAACATGATGAGCTTTTCGCGCGCCGCCTCCGCCGGCACGTCCGTGACGGGATCGATACCGTTTGGAATAACCACCGGATCGGCGTGCGGCAGGGTGGACCGCAGGGGTTCGATGATGAAGCGGGAAACTCCGGCGACGGCATACAGCCGTTTCAGCGCGCGTATCCGCGCGCGATGGGTTCGCATGCCGCGCATGGACAAGGGGTCATTGTGGCAGAACAGGGTGACCGGCACCGATGGAAAAAGGCGCGACAGGGCGAGCGCGACATCGGCGCGGTTATGCACCTCGATCAACCGTGGCACGGGAAGTGCGCGCGCTATGGCGAACGCGTAGCGCCAGGCGGCGCGAACCGGCAGGCGGCGCTCGGTGATCCCGAGAAACGGAACGTTCTGGAAGGGGGCCGCACATTCGGTGCCAACCACGACGCAGGAATGATCGGCGGGACGCCTGGTGGTCCGGTACACCAGCAGCGCTATCGCGCCGGCCGCGGTGGGGGAAAAGCGTTCCCCGGCTGGCAGCACGACCGCGACATCGACGGGATGTGGCGTCATTCGTATTTGGCTAGTCTCCAGCCCTCGGGCTCTGCCGCGGCGAGATCGTACCACAGTTGCATGAGATCCCAGGACCGGATGGACTGGCAATATCCGGCCGCGCGGTTGGAGAGCCGCACCTGGTAGGTCAGGAACCGCGTCACCACCGGGGCGTATAGGATATCCGGTATGGTGGGGGCATCGCCGAACAGAAAGGGTCCGCCGGCCTTGAGGCAATCGTGCCAGACCTGCTCGATGCGCTGGATATCCGCCGCCGCGGCCGCCGAGGGCTGTCTTTCCAGGGGGGCACGGGTCAGGCTCATTGGAAATTCCCGCCGCAGCGCGGCGAAACCGGCATGCATTTCGGCGGCGACGGCACGGGCCACCGCCCGCCGGGCTTGATCCTGTGGCCAGAGCGTGGGGGTGTGTTCGGCGCAATATTCGGCGATCGCGAGACTATCCCAGATCGTGACGTCTTTCAGTTTCAGCACCGGGACCAGACCCGTTGGCGATTGCCGCGCCAATTCGGCGGTGACCCCGTCGGCCAGCGGGACGACCGTTTCCTGGGCGGGCAGCCCGGCCATCCGCACGGCCAGCCAGCCACGCAGGGACCAGGACGAATACCGGCGAGACCCCAGAAGTAATTGCATGTGTCTGCCTTTGACGGGACTCGGGTCCCGTGATGATCCGGATCAGTAGCGATATTGCTCGTGCTTGAACGGGCCGGACCGGGGGACGCCGATATAGCCCGCCTGAGCCGCCGACAAGGTGGTGAGTTTGGCACCGACCTTGGCCAGATGCAGCGCCGCGACTTTCTCGTCGAGGTGGCGGGGCAGCGTATAGACTTTGCGTTCATACCTGCCTTCAGGGGCGGTGAACAATTCGATCTGCGCCAGAACCTGGTTGGTGAAACTCGCGCTCATGACGAAGCTCGGATGGCCGGTCGCATTGCCGAGATTGACCAGGCGGCCCTCGGACAGGACGATCAGACGTTTGCCGTTGGGGAAAACGACTTCATCGACCTGAGGCTTTACGTTCTCCCAGACATAATTCCGAAGGGCGGCAATCTGGATTTCACTGTCGAAATGGCCGATATTGCAGACGATGGCGCGGTTCTTCATGGCCCGCAGGTGCTCGATGGTGATGACGTCGATATTGCCGGTCGCCGTGACGAAGATGTCGGACCGTGGCGCGGCGTCCTCCATGGTGACGACCTCGTAGCCTTCCATGGCCGCCTGCAGCGCGCAGATCGGATCGACCTCGGTCACCATAACCCGGCATCCGGCCTGGCGCAGACTCGCCGCCGACCCTTTGCCGACGTCGCCGAAGCCGCACACCGTGGCGACCTTGCCGGCCATCATGACGTCGGTGCCGCGACGAATGGCGTCCACCAGGCTTTCGCGACATCCATAAAGATTATCGAACTTGGACTTGGTGACGCTGTCATTGACATTGATCGCGGGGACCATCAGCTGGCCGGCGGCCGCCATTTCCCGCAGGCGATGCACCCCGGTCGTGGTTTCCTCGGATAAACCCCGGATATTCGTCAGCATCTCGGGATATTTCCGGTGCATGAGCTGGGTCAGGTCGCCGCCATCATCGAGGATCATGTTCGGCGTCCAGCCATCGGGGCCGGTTATGGTCTGTTCGATACACCACCAGAATTCGTCCTCGTCCATGCCTTTCCAGGCAAAGACCGGAACGCTTGCGGCCGCGATCGCGGCCGCCGCATGGTCCTGGGTCGAGAAAATATTGCAGGAGGACCACCGCACGCTGGCGCCGAGTGCTTGCAGGGTTTCGATCAGGACCGCGGTCTGGATGGTCATGTGCAGGCAGCCGGCGATACGGGCGCCGGCCAGGGGTTTTTGCCTGCCATATTCGGCCCGCAGTGCCATCAAGCCAGGCATTTCGTCTTCGGCGATCGAGATTTCCTTGCGACCCCAGTCAGCGAGACCGATGTCGGCGACCTTGTAATCCATCAGGACTGGTTCCCTGTGCATGCCGGGTTTGGGCTTGGCTGTCGTGTACAGTCGGGTGGATCGATCACGTATTCATGGCGTCGAAGAAATCATTGTTCGTCTTGCTGTATTTCAGCTTATCGAGCAGGAAGTCCATGGCATCTGTGGTACCCATCGGGTTCAGGATGCGCCGCAGAACCCACATTTTGGTGAGCGCGGCCTTGTCGACCAGGAGTTCTTCCTTGCGCGTGCCGGACTTCGTGATGTCGATCGCGGGGAAGGTGCGCTTGTCGGAGAGCTTGCGGTCCAGGATCAACTCGGAATTGCCGGTTCCCTTGAATTCTTCGAAGATCACCTCGTCCATCCGGCTGCCCGTATCGATCAGGGCCGTTGCGATGATCGTCAGACTGCCCCCCTCCTCGATATTGCGCGCGGCACCGAAAAAGCGCTTGGGGCGCTGCAGCGCGTTGGCATCCACGCCGCCGGTCAGGACCTTGCCCGATGATGGCACCACCGTGTTGTAGGCGCGCGCAAGACGGGTGATCGAATCCAGGAGAATTACCACGTCGCGCTTGTGTTCGACCAGGCGCTTGGCTTTTTCCAGCACCATTTCGGTTACCTGGACATGCCGGGTCGCTGGCTCATCGAAGGTCGAGGCGACGACCTCGCCCTTCACGCTGCGCGCCATATCGGTCACTTCCTCGGGGCGCTCATCGATCAGGAGAACGATCAGGAAGCACTCAGGGTGATTTTCCGCAAGCGCGTAGGCGATGTTCTGCAACATGACCGTTTTGCCGGTGCGCGGCGGCGCCACGATCAGGGCGCGCTGACCTTTGCCGATCGGGGCGATCAGATCGATGACGCGCGGCGTCATGTCCTTGCCCGGACCTTTCGCGACGGACTGGAAATTCTCGACTTCCATCTTGAGCCGCTGATCGGGGTAGAGCGGCGTGAGGTTGTCGAAGTTTATCCGGTGGCGCACGGCGTCGGGCGGCTCGAAATTTATGGTATCGACCTTGAGCAGCGCGAAATACCGCTCTCCGTCCTTGGGCGCACGGATCTGTCCCTCGACGGTATCTCCGGTGCGCAGGGCGAAGCGGCGGACCTGGCTCGGGCTGATATAGATATCGTCGGGTCCGGGCAGGTAATTGGCCTGCGGGCTGCGCAGGAAACCGAAGCCGTCGGACAATATTTCGAGAGTGCCTTCGCCATAAATGGCCTGGTCATTATCGGCCATCGTCTTGAGGATGGCGAACATCATATCCTGCTTGCGCAGCGATGACGCGTTCTCGATTTGCAGAGATTCAGCCAAGGCCAGGAGATCGGCGGGAGACTTGGCCTTGAGTTCGGCGAGGTGCATCAGAATGCCTTTCGGCAGAAGATAACGAGGGAGGGAAGTGAGAAGAGACAGCCCCGAGGATAGCGGCTGAATGACAGCGCCCGGTCGGAACCCTATCTGAACCCGAGGCCGGCGCGGGGAAGGATGCCCGGCCAGGGCCGCGGGTGCGTGACCGCTATCACATGGTCAATGCTGGTTTTCCAGTCAAGCGTCAAGCGAGGCGGAGGACGGTGCCCGGTCCACCGTCACAACAGGTGCCGCGCGAAGGTGCTGGCGGGTTCGACCGGGGCTTGGTCATGCCAGGGGATAGGCGCAGCCGCGCCGCCAGGGACACTCACCGAACCGGCCGGGGCAGGGGAGGCGCGGCTGGGTCGGGTCACCAGGGTGGCGATGGCGGATCAGATCGGCCAGAGCGGCGATGAAACGGGCATCACTGTTTTGCGTGGGCACCCGGAAATAACCGGGCAGGCCGAGCGTCTCGGCCAATTCCCGGTATTCCACATCGAGCTCGACCAGGGTTTCCGAGTGCTCGGAGACGAATGCGATGGGAACGATCACCACGGCCTGCTTATCGTCGGCGGCGCGGCGCAGTTCCGCCTCGATGCTGGGATCGAGCCATTTTTGCGGTGTGGCGCGGGATTGGTAGCAGACCCGCCACTCGCTGGCCGACAACCCAGCCATGGCCGCGATCTTGTCGGCGGATTGTTCCACCTGGTACTGGTATGGGTCGCCACGATCGACGATCACCTGGGGTAGCCCATGGGCTGAGAACAAGACCCGCAGACCCGTATCGGGACGGGATTGCGCAAGTGTTGCCCGGGCCTGATCGACCCATTGCCGAACCAGGGCAGCGGTCGCGGCGATGAAGCCGGGATCCTCGGGGTAGCAACAGATCAGGGTGGTTTCCGGTAGCTTATAGCGGCGCGCGCACTCCGCCCAATCGGTGACGCTGCTGCCGGTCGTGGTGGTCGAGAATTGCGGGTAGAGCGGCAGCAGGACGACCTCGTCAGGATGGAAGGCCGCGACATCGCGGACGGCTTCATGGGCGAAGGGATGCCAGTAGCGCATGGCGATGAAGCAGCGCGCCTCATACTCCGGCAAGGCTTGCTCGAGGGCGCGAGCTTGGTCGCGGGTGAGTTGCAGAAGCGGCGACCCACCGCCCAGGATGCGATAATTTTCGGTCGCGGGCTTCACCCGGCGCCAGGCGATCAACCGGGCCAGGAACGGGCGGATCAGGGCGGGTACCCGCAGGATGGCGGGATCGGTGAACAGATTGACCAGGAACGGCTTGACCGATTCCAGACGGTCGGGACCGCCCAGATTGAACAGCACGATCGCCAGACGAGGCCGGACACCGGGTGCTTCAGGGGAAACTACGTCCATTATTTCAGACGGATCGGAGTTGCGTGACGAGATCCGCGACGTGCTGGGGTGGGGTTTGCGGGACGATTCCGTGCCCGAGGTTGAAGATGGCCGGCCCCCCGGAGAGTTGGTCGAGGACGAAGGCGGCTTCGCGCGTGAGGGCGGCACCGCCAACCTTGAGCGCCATGGGGTCGAGGTTACCCTGGATGGCGATGCCGGACGGCAGATCCCGGCGCACATGGCGCACCGAGGTGCCGGTATCGACGCCGACAGCAGCCACACCGGTATGGCCCGCGTACGTGGCCACCAGCGACCCCGCCAGCCTCGGGAAGCCTATCACCGGCGTCTTGTGACCGAGCGCGCGCAGGCCGTTGACGATGCGACGGGTGGGCTGGCTGACGTAGCGGTCGAACAGGCTCGGCGGCAGCACGCCCGCCCAGCTATCAAAGATCATCACGACATCGGCGCCTGCTTCTATCTGTGCGGCCAGATAGGCTATCGTGGCTTCTGTCAAGGCCGCCACCAGGCCGGAAAACCCTTCAGGATCGGCGAGAGCGGCGGTTCGTGTGGCGGCGTGGTCGGGCGAGCCACCCCCTTCGACCATGTAACAGGCGACCGTGAACGGGCCGCCCGCGAAACCGATGAGGGCCTGGGCGGGGGCCAGCGCCGAGGCGACGAGGCGCACCGTTTCCATCACCGGGGCGTAGCGCGAGGGGGCGAGAGCAGAGTTCAGGCGCGATGTGTCGTGTTCGCTCTGCCATCGGGCGAGGACGGGTCCTTCACCGTGGCTGAAGCGTAAATCCCAACCCAGTGCCCAGGGCAGGATCAGAATATCGCTGAACAAAATGGCGGCATCCATGCCGAACCGCCGGACCGGCTGCAGCGTGACTTCGGCCGCGGCTTCGGGGGTTACGCACATGGCGACAAAATCAGGAAACTTTTCTCTAATGGCCCGATATTCCGGGAGATAGCGTCCGGCCTGCCGCATCAACCAGACCGGTGGCGGCCAAACCGTCTCACCGCTCAAGGCCCTCAGAAGTGGCTTGACCGTCATCCGCTTTCGTTCTCCGGCTTTCCTTCCCTCTCATTTAGAAGAAGTTATTTGGATAGGGTAGTATGGGGAGGGAATGTCGGGGTACCCCGTTCCGCCCGGATCAGACCCCGGACTATTCCCATCCGGGAGCCGGAAGAAACATCGGCTTATCAGCGCGCTGGCTTTTTATCCCCAGGCTTCACAGCTTGTCCGGCGATCGCGGGTGACCTGACGGCGGGGATCGGGGTTTTCCCGCATATCCCCAGGCCGGGCGGGGATGGTTGCGAGTTTCCCGGCTTTCCCCATAATCCACAGGCCATGACCCTTGCCCGGCTCAACCTTCATCTCGTGTCTGATGCGACGGGGGAGACGTTGAATTCGGTCTCGCGCGCGGCGGTGGCGCAATTCGAACATACCCAGATTACGTACCATCGCTGGAGCCTGGTGCGCACCCGGTTGCAGCTTCATCGTGTGTTGGAAGGGATCGAGGCCGAGCCTGGGCCGGTGCTTTCGACGTTGCTCGATCGGGGTTTGCGCTCTGATCTCGAGACCACATGCCAGCGCGTGGGGGTGGCGCTGGTCCATGTACTGGATCCCACGATGGCGATGTTGCAGGACCAGATCGGGGAGCAGGCGGTTGCGCGACCGGGCCGACAATATGTGCTGGACGCGGATTACTTTCGCCGTATCGATGCCATGCATTACGTGCTGGCGCATGATGACGGGCAAGCCATGGCCGGGCTCGCCGAGGCGGATGTTTGCCTGGTGGGGGTGTCGCGGAGTTCGAAGACGCCCACCTGTTTTTACCTGGCCAATCGCGGGATCAAGGCGGCCAATGTTCCGCTGGTGCCAAACACCCCGGAACCCGAGGCCCTGGGCAAGGCGCTCTGCCCGATCGTCGGGCTGACCATCGATGCGCGTTCGCTGATTGAAATTCGCCGGCACCGTTTGAAATTGATGGGGGGGGCGACGCAACGCGGGGTGGGGGCGAGCCATGATTTGTCCTCGTATATCGACCCCGAAATCGTCGCCGCGGAGCTTTTATGGGCGCGGCGGCTGTGCGCGCGCCGTGGTTGGCCGATCATCGATGTGACCCGTCGGTCGATCGAGGAAACCGCGGCCGCCATTCTGCAGATCATTGAAAAGCAGCGTGACCGGGAAGTTTCGCCGCCGATCGGCTGACGGGGTTCTTTGCCGGGTGGCAGGGGCATTGCGAGACCCGATAGAACCGCGAATGGGATGTCGCGGCCCCATATCGTCGCGCGCGATCGGTGGTGATCTGTCTATTCGGCGGAAATCCGGCTACGATGGCGATATCCTGCAACACGAGGTGTAATTCTATGGCAATGCAATCAATACCCTTGGCTGACGGCGCGATGCCGGCCTTCATTGCGCTGCCCAGCCAGCCGCGTGGCGGTGCGGTGGTGGTCATTCAGGAGATTTTTGGCGTCAATCGTCCGCTACGTGCCACGTGCGAGATGGTCGCGGATATGGGGTTCATTGCAGTGGCCCCTGATTTGTTCTGGCGTCTTGGCGAGGGCATCGATCTCGATGACCATAAGCCCAATGATTTTCAGACGGCGCTGGAATTGCTCAATAAATTCGATCAACCGACCGGTATCGCGGACCTGAAGGCGACGCTGGCGTTTGCGCGTCGTATGCCGGGCGCAAATGGCAAGGCCGGGACGATGGGATTCTGCCTCGGCGGCCGGCTGGCGATGCTGATGGCGTTGCATTCGGATGCCGACGTCAATATTTCCTATTATGGGGTAGGCCTCGACAACCTGATCGGTGATCTGTCGGTGATCAGAAAGCCGCTTCTTCTGCACGTGGCGGGCAGCGATGGATTTTTTCCGGAATCCGGGCGCCAGAAGCTCGCAGCATCGGTCGCGGACCATAAGTTGATCAAGCATTCGTCGTATGAGGGCGCGGATCACGCATTTGCGCGGGTCGGTGGTCAGCATTACGACGGGTTGCACGCGCGCATCGCCCATGGACGCACGGCCAAGGCGCTGGCCGCCGCCTTGCGCTAGGCTTTCCTCACTATCCGACGCCCGGTGGCAACGGGTTTTTCCGAGCCACCGGGTTGGTCGGTAGGGTTTGCAGGTTCGGGCCGTGGCGGCACCGAGTGAGCCGGCATTCTGGCGCGTCAGGTCAGGAATTGCTCGGCGATGATCCGTTCGGAAAGTCCCTGGTCCGGATCAAACAGCACGCGGACCGAGATCGACCGATCCTCGGATACGGCTACAGATGCGACTTCACGGACTTCAGTGAAATCGGCGACCGCGGCTACGGGACGCTTTTCCGGTTCCAATACTTCCAGCAGGACATCTGACGTGCTGGGCAGCAACGCGCCACGCCAGCGCCGCGGGCGGAATGCGCTGATGGGGGTCAGGGGCAATAAATTCGCGGAGAGAGGGACGATGGGGCCATGCGCGGAAAGGTTATAGGCTGTGGATCCGGCAGGGGTGGATATCAATACGCCATCGCAGATCAGTTCGGGCAGGCGGATGCGACCATCGATACTGATGCGGATTTTTGCCGCCTGACGTAATTGGCGCAGCAGGGAGACCTCGTTCAGCGCCAGCGCCTCTTCCACCGCGCCACCCATGGTAACCGCGTGCATGCGCAGGGGATGCAATATGGCGGCCTGCGCGGCAGCCAGACGTTCGGGCAGACCGTCCTCGGCATGGGCGTTCATGAGAAACCCGACCGAACCGCAATTCATACCGTAGACCGGCGTTTCAGAGCGGCCGAGCAAGCCGTGCAGGGTTTCCAGCATGAAGCCGTCGCCGCCCAGACACACGAGGGTGCGGGCCACGGAACGTGGTGCGTTGCCGTAGCGCGCCGAGAGCCTGGCCAGGCTTTGCTGGGCGAGGTCGGTCGGTGCGGCGACGAAACCGATGGGATGTGGATCGCGCCATATATTGCCCGGTTCAGGAACGCTCATGAGCCGGTGAACAATCCGGGTCGGCGATGAGCCTCGATCGGCATGTTGTTGCGCACGCGCGCGGTGAGGGCCGGGTCCAGTCGGGCAGTGGCCCAGCCTGGCCCGTCGGAGGCGCGTGCCACGACATGGCCCCAGGGATCGCAGATCAGGGAGTGGCCATAGGTGTAGCGGGTTTCAGGACCGCGGGGGGTTTCTTCGATGTACGGGCCAGTGGTGGCGGCGGCGGCAAGCCAGCTTTGGGTTTCGATGGCGCGGGCGCGCAGTAATGGTTCCCAGTGGTCGCGGCCGGTCTGGGCGGTAAACGCGGCGGGCAGTAGAATGAGTTCGGCTCCGGCGCGGCGCAGGGCGAGGAATAATTCGACGAAGCGCAGATCATAGCAGATGGCAAGGCCGGCTGTGATGTTGCCAAGTGAGCAGGTGGCTGGCGTTTCCCCCGCGTGATAGGTGCTGCTTTCGCGGTATCCCTGACCATCCGGTGTGGTGATATCGAACAGATGAATTTTGCGGTAGCGGGCGAGTTCCTGGCCGTCCGGGCCGAACACCAGCGTGGTGTTGGCTATGCGATCGGTGTTATCGGCGAGTTTCTCGCCGATCGATCCACCATGCAGGAAAACCCTGAATTTAGCTGCCGTGTCGCGCAGGAAAGTATAGATGGGGCCCGGAGGATCGGAACTGTTGCACCGTGGCAGGATTTCCGCGGACGCGAACTTTTTCGCCCGGCCGCCGCCGAGGCATGTCCACATTTCGGGCAGGACGAGCAGGTCGGGCCGGTCGGCGGCGTGGCAGGAAACGCCCACATCA
>JAJXVA010000081.1 GCA_021782435.1 Pseudomonadota bacterium | reverse complement strand
TTCGCCACGAACCAGTGCACCATACCAGGGCCAGATCGCCATGTCGGCGATCGTGTATTCGGTGCCCGCAATAAAGGGCACCTTCGACAGGCGCTTGTCCAAAACGTCGAGTTGACGCTTCACTTCCATCGCGAACCGATCGATCGCGTATTCGATTTTCACAGGTGCATAGCTGTAGAAATGCCCGAAACCGCCGCCTAGATACGGCCCGCTGCCAACCTGCCAGAACAACCATGACAGGCATTCCGCGCGTAGCGCGGGGTCGGTAGGCAGGAACCTGCCGAATTTTTCCGCCAGATAAACCAGAATGGCGCCGGATTCGAAAATGCGAATCGGGGTTGCGTGGCTGCGATCCACCAGCGCCGGAATTTTGGAATTCGGATTGACTTCGACGAAGCCGCTGCCGAACTGGTCGCCCTCGCTGATTTTGATCAGCCACGCGTCGTATTCCGCCCCGGCATGACCGGCGGCGAGAAGTTCTTCGAGCATTATGGTCACTTTTACGCCATTGGGCGTGCCCATGGAATAAAGTTGCAGCCCATGCGTGCCGACCGGTAATTCCTTATCGTGTGTCGGGCCTGAAACCGGCCGGTTGATCGCGGAGAACCGTCCCCCGCTGGGTTTGTTCCAGGTCCAGATATGGGGTGGTGTATAAGCTTCGGGCTCGGACATTCCGGGCTCTCCCTTGAGTTCGTCCCGCATATAGGTCGCGGTGCCTCGAAACGGGAGGGGCCAGATTGCCCGAACGTGGCCGACCGGACTAAGGTCGCGCGTCATGCGTCATGTTATCAGGGTTTCGGTTTGGCTCGGGCTGTTTCTGGGGGGCGCGCGGGCTCAGACCGTTGATCCCGCGCTCATGCAGCAACTGCATTGGCGCATGCTGGGGCCGTTTCGCGGTGGCCGGGTGCTGGCGGTTACCGGCGTCTCGGATGACGCTAACCGTTTTTATTTTGGCTCGGTCAACGGCGGCGTCTGGCGAAGCGACGATGCAGGGCGAACCTGGCAGCCGATATCCGATGCCATCGGCATTGGCACGATCGGGGCGATTGCCATCGCCCCCTCGGCCGAGGACGTAATTTATGTCGGCACCGGCGAAGCCGACATGCGATCGGACATCGCCCAGGGCCGGGGGGTATTCCGCAGCGCCGATGCTGGCCGCACCTGGCACCCGGTCGGGCTTGAGGACACACAGCAGATCGGAAAAATTCTGGTTGATCCAACAGACCCGAATACGGTGCTCGTTGCGGCGCTCGGGCATCCTTACGGTTCCAACCCGCAGCGCGGCGTGTTCCGGTCGACCGATGGTGGACAACACTGGACGCGGACCCTGTTTCGGGATGCCGACACCGGGGCGATCGATCTCACCTTCGCGCCAGGTAGCCCGAAAATCGTTTACGCCGCGCTCTGGCAGACGCGTCGTCCCCCGTGGAACGTGTACCCGCCATCGAACGGGCCCGGCAGCGGGCTCTATCGCTCAACCGATGGCGGTCAGACCTGGGCGCGCTTGGCCGGCCATGGCTTGCCGAATGGGTTTGGCCGTATCGGGTTGGCGACATCGCCCGCCGCACCGCACCGTGTTTTCGCTCTGATAACACCATCTGCGCTTGGAGATGCGGGGGGGCTTTATCGGTCGGATGATGACGGCATGACCTGGCGTCCGGTTTCGACCGATACGCGGCTTACCAATCGAGGATGGTATTTCTCCGGTGTCACGGCAGACCCGGCCGATGCCAACCATGTTTATGTCTGTAATACCGTGATGCTGGAAAGCCATGACGGCGGACAGCATTTCGCGCCAATTCTGGGAGATCCGACCGGCGATGACTTTCACAGCCTGTGGATAGACCCCAGCCATCCTGCGCGTCGCATGCTGGGGGTGGATCAAGGCGCCCTGGTATCGGTGAACGGCGGCAAGACCTGGTCCAGCTGGTATAATCAGCCAACCGGGCAATTTTACCATGTGACGACGGATAACCGCTTTCCCTACCGGGTTTATGGTGCCCAGCAGGATAGTGGCGCGGCGGCCGTGGATAGTCGCGGCGGTCAGCCGATGGATGGTATTTCCCTGATGCAATTCCATGAAACGGCGGCCGGTGGAGAAAGCGACAATATCGCGCCCGATCCGCGTGACCCCGATATGGTTTATGGCGGTCGCGTTGACGTTCTCAATCTGCATGACAACGAGATGCGGGACATCGACCCGACCTTGGCCTTTCCTGGAAATTACCGCGGTACATGGACCTTGCCCTTGGTGTTCGGACCGGGGCATGACCTGTATTTCGGAAATCAAAGGATTTTTGCCACCCGTGATGGTGGAGCGCATTGGCGGCCGATCAGTCCGGATCTGACACGCGCGACACTGGTGGTTCCAGCGACACTGGATGGCCCGGCCAAGGCGGATTTGGGCGGGCCTGGCGCCGCCTCCGGGCCACGCAGAGGCGTAGTCTACAGCATCGGCCCCTCGCCGCTGGTACCGGGACTGCTCTGGGCCGGGACCGACGATGGCCTGGTCTGGGTCACCCGAACGGGCGGCACGACCTGGCGGAACGTCACCCCCCCGGGTCTGGGGGCATGGTCCAAGATCGGTGTCGTGGAACCGTCGCATTTCGACCGGCGCACCGCCTACATCGCGGTCGACCGACATCGTCTGGATGACCCGCATCCCTATGTTTTCGCGACTCACGATTCCGGAAAAACCTGGACCGAGATCGATCATGGTCTGCCAGACGGACCCTTTCCCGCCAGTGTCAACGTGGTGCGCGAGGATCCCCTGCGGGCCGGATTACTGTATGCGGGAACCGAACACGGGGCCTATGTCAGTTTCGATGAGGGCGGGCATTGGCAGGCGCTCGGGGCCGGCCTGCCACCGACCAGCGTTCGCGACATCACCGTGCATGGCGACGACATCGTGATCGCGACCCATGGCCGAGGCTTTTATGTGCTCGATGATATGACGGCGCTGAGAGCCCTGGCCCGGAACCGGACCGCGCCACGGCCACGACTCTATCCGATTGCCCCGGCGGTGCGGGTGGACCCTCCGGCTTTTGCCGGAACCCCATTGCCCGCGGAGGAACCGGCAGCGCCCGAGCCGCCTGCCGGCATGATCATCGATTATGCCCTGCCTCCGTCGGGGGCTCGCCACGTGATCCTGACGATACAGGATGCCAGCGGTCGAGAAATCCGGCGCTTCGACAGCGCGCGTCCGACCAGGCGCTATGATCCCGATACCGCGGCGGTGCCGCCACTATGGGCGCGCCCGGCCCCGGTGCCTGAAACTGGCGGAGGCGCGCACCGCTTTGTCTGGAATATGCGCCGGGCCTTACCTTCGGTATTGTCCTCCGTCACGGGGGATGATGCCCCCAGGGGTATTCTGGTTCCGCCCGGTCGCTATCGGGTGGTACTGACCGTTGATGGCATGGTTTGTTCCGCCATCGGGGATATCGTGCCGGATCCGCGCGATACCGCGACACAACACCACTATCTTGCCAGCTATGCCTTCGCCGAGGCGGTTCAGAAAGCCGAGACGATGACCTTGGCCGCGCAGCGACAAGCCCCGTCTGGCGAGCAACCGGCATTCACCGAATTGCTGTCGCGATTCCTGGCGCAGGGCAAGGCCGCGAACAGCGCGGATGGGGCGCCAACGCCCGACGCCGTACATGGCTATCAGCTTGCGATGACCGAGCTTAAACGGCTTCGGTCGGCTCGGGTCGTTCCGGGCAGGGAGGCTGAGGCCAAACCGTAGGCCTTTGCGGCGCCAACACCGCGGCACCGCGGCCGATCTTCGCTCCCGATGATACCGCGCCCGGATCGTCAGGAGTGTGGAGGCGTCCAGTGCAGCCAGGCCTTGAGTGCAAAAAAGATACCGAAAATCAGTAGGTTGGCGACCAGAGCGGCACCCAGGAACATGGCGATGGCATATACGAGATCGTTGCGACGCAGTTTGGACATTTCGTCTCGGCCATGACTCCGTTTGGCGCAGGCTGCCCGCTGGTGGCGGTGCCGTCAAATCGTGATCGACGGTGGCTGCCGGGGCTTTCGTCATGGCGCGGGCGTGCCCATCTGCCCCAGCAATGAAGTCTTCGTCCCCCCAAACCGCGGCGCTTGGGTTGCTTTGGTTGGTCATGCGGCCGTATCGGGGGCGGATCGCGGCGGCACTGCTGTGCCTTGCGGCGAGTTCCGGCATCGTATTGCTGCTCGGCCAGGGCCTGCGTCGCTTGATCAACATCAAGCTCGGTCTTCATGGCGGTGCGGTATTGGATGAGGCGGCCCTGGCCATGTTGGCCATGGTGACCGGATTGGCGGTCGCCACGTATTTCCGCTTCAGCCTGGTTTCCTGGCTGGGTGAGCGGGTGGCCGCCGACTTGCGGCAGCGGATCTTCAACCATGTCGTGCGGCTTTCGCCGGCGACTCTGGAGACGCTGCGGGTAGGGGATGTTCTTTCCCGCATGAGTGCGGACGTTGCGATATTACAAAGCCTTGCCGGATCGGCTCTGTCGCTGTGGCTGCGCGCGGCCCTGACTTTGCTTGGCGGTGGTATCGCGCTGGTGATGACCAGTGCGCGGCTTTCGCTGATCATTCTCGGGGTCATCCCGGTCGTTGTATTGCCGCTGGTTTTCTTTGCGCGCCGGGAACGGCGGCTTTCCCGGTTCACCCAGGAACGGGTGGCCGATCTGGCCGCGGCCGCGGAAGAAGCGCTCAACGCCCTGGCGACCGTCCAGGCCTATACCCACGAGGATGTCGCCCGGCACGATTTCGGCACGGCCACTGAAGACTCCGTGCGCGCCGCCACGCGACGTATCCGTGCCCGGGCCATCATGCTGTTCTGTCTCATCTGGCTGGGGTTCGGGGCCATCGTTCTGGCCTTGTGGGCGGGGGGACAGGAAGTGCTGCACCACCGTCTGTCGGGTGGCGCCTTGTCGGCCTTCATCTACTATGCCGTTCTGGTGGCGGTGTCGGGGGCTTCACTCGGCGAGGTGTGGGGCGAGATGCAGCGGGCCGGCGGGGCCGCGGACCGGATCGCGGAGCTTCTGGCGGTACCGGTTACCATCGCATCGCCACCGATGCCGGACCGACTCCCGGTCCCGTCACGGGGGCGGATCGTGTTTCGGGACGTGACGTTCCAGTATCCCTCGCGGGACAAGCCGGCCCTGCACCGGGTTTCGTTCGAGATCGCACCAGGCGAGACCGTGGCGCTGGTGGGTCCGAGCGGCGCCGGCAAATCGACCCTGTTTCAACTGCTGCTGCGGTTCCTGGACCCGGATCAGGGCAGCATTTCCCTGGATGGTGTTGAGATCTCGAAGCTGGATTTGCAGGAACTGCGCCGGGCGATTGCCGTGGTGGCTCAGGACCCGGCGATTTTCAGCCGCAGCCTGGCCGCCAACATCGCCTTCGGCAGTGAGGACGCGCCGGAAAGTGCCCGGTTGGAGGCGGCCCGGGCCGCGGCGATCGATTTCATCCCCGACCTGCCGCAGGGATTGGCCACGGTTCTGGGTGCCAAGGGCGCGCGGCTTTCCGGCGGGCAGCGCCAGCGTGTGGCGATTGCCCGGGCGTTTCTGCGCGAGGCTCCGGTGTTGTTGCTGGACGAGGCGACCAGTTCGCTCGATGCGCGCAGCGAACGCATGGTGCAGCAGGCCCTGGCCCGCCTGACCCGCAATCGGACGACCCTGGTGATTGCCCACCGATTGGCCACGGTGCGCAACGCGGACCGTATCCTGGTTCTGGATCATGGCCGGATCATCGCCGAAGGTACCCACGACACGCTGCTTCGGGACGGCGGGCTATATGCGGACCTGGCGGCGCTGCAATTTGCGGCGTGACCCCCACGCTTCCCGGCAAGGCTGCGGCGCAACTTCGGCGTTGTCCCGGAACCCGTTGCCCATGCTAGGTTTTCGCGCATGAAGACAGTTCGGCTCAGTCTCGTCCTGGCAATGGGTCTGGTGCCGGCCCTCGGTTTTGCGCAACCCCTTGGCTTTGTTCTGAACTCGGATTCCGCCTCGATCAGCCTGATCGATATGGCCACCCACCGGCCGGTGGGTGAGGTGCCGGTGCTCCGCCAGCCACACCACATCACGCGCGCGCCGGATGGAAGGTTCGTTCTGGTCGGGGATACGGTCGGCAACCAGATTCTGTATCTCGACCCACGAACCGGACGGGTCGTGCGCCGCCAGACCATCAGTGATCCGTACCAACTGATGTTCAGTCCCGACGGGCGGCTGCTCACCATCACCGGGCTCGCGCGTAACCAGGTGGATATTTATCGGTATGACGACCGCACCGGGCTCACGCTCTGGCACCGCGTTCCGGCGCGCAGCATGCCCAGTCATACTGCCTATGCGCCCGACTCGTCGGCGGTTTACGTGTCGCTGCAAGGGTCGAACCGGCTGATGGCCATAGCCACCGGAACCGGCGCGGTATTGTGGGATGCCCGGGTGGGCGAAACACCGGCTGGGGTGTTGTGGAATGATGGCGCGCTTCTGGTGGGGCTGATGGGGCAGGATGGCATCGCGGTCGTCGACCCCGCCGATGGTCAGGTTCGTCGCATGATAAAAACCGGCCGTGGCGCCCATAACCTGTTTTTCTCGCCCGACGATCGGCTGATTTATGTCACGAACCGGGTTGCCGGCACCATCTCGGTGTTGGACCGGGCGACGTTGCGGGTGGTGCGGGATTATCGGGTGCCGGGCGGGCCGGACGATATCGAATTCGCGCCCGACGGAACCCTGTGGATCACGCAGCGTTTCGACCATGGGGTGTTGTTCCTGGATCCGGAAACCGGGAGGTTCAGCCGTGTGGACGTGGGCAGATCGCCGCATGGCCTGTTTCTCAATACCGACCAGACCACGCACCGGACCGCGTTTCCGTGACCGATCCGTTCGACACCGTGGCCGGCTACCTCCAGGAACACGTGGTGGTTCCCATTCTCTGGCAGCTGGGCTGGATGAAATGGGAAGATCTGGCGGGCGGCTGGGCCCTGTTCGCGGTCTATGGCGCCGCGCAGGTCGCCTTGATGTTCGCGATCTGTATGCCGCTCGAGAAATTCCTGCCGGTCGAACGCTGGCCGGATAGAAGCGCCGTGCTCACGGATGTGTTCTATACCGTGTTGCAGCGGGTGGGGCTGCTGCCGCTGGTGACGTTCGTCGGGTTTTACGAGGCGCAGACCACGCTGAATGCCGTTCTGACCGATCACGGCATTGTGCCACCCACCCTGGAGATGCTGTTTCCCTGGCTGCTGGGCCGACCCGTGATCAGTTTCCTCCTGTATGCGTGTCTGCTGGATTTCGCGGAATATGTTCGCCACCGGGTCAGTCATAAACTCCGGTGGTGGTACGCCCTGCATTCGTTGCACCACGCGCAGAGGCAAATGACCTTCTGGTCGGATGACCGCAATCACCTGCTCGATGATCTGCTGGGGGCGGTGTGGTTTGGCACGATCGCGCTGGCGATCGGCGTCTCGCCGATGCAGTTTCCCTTGCTGGTGCTGTTGCTGCGGCTTCTGGAAAGCCTTTCGCACGCCAATGCAAGGCTTGATTTCGGGCCGGTTTTCGGCCGGCTGCTGGTTTCCCCCCGGTTTCATCGGACCCATCATGGGCCTGGCGCCGCCGGCCGCCGAAGCTGTAATTTCGGCGCGGTGCTGCCGTGGTGGGATATGCTGTTCGGAACCGCCGATTTCTCGGCCGACTACACGGCGACCGGTGATGTGACGGCGAGCGAGACCCTGGCGAGCGGGGGATATCTGGCGCAGCAGGGCGCTGGAGTGCGGCGCCTAGTGAACGACATACGGGGTGACAGCCGGCAGCCCGCGCCGCGCCCGCGTGGCGGCGGACCTGGCGTGCGCCCGGCGAATATGGAATCGCCTTAGGGCGTTCCGGCTTCGGCGATACCGCCCGGTATCGATCCCAAACCGTGACGAATTCATGCCAGGGGAGGGTTTCACCCGGCGAGGTCGCGCCAGGCGCGAGAAACCTCACGAAAAGTTGATGACGAACCGCTAGAATTCATGTTGTATTCCTCGCCTTATACGGGATACTCGGGCCACGGCTTTTTCGTTCAGCCGGATCAATTCAACAAAAGGTTCGACCCCGATGTCCTCGACGAACAACGTCTATCAGGCGCCGTTCTATGTTCCGCCAAGGGTCACAACACCCTTCGCCGGTGGCATGTCTCAAGGTGAAATAATACTATATAAGGACAATAACTGGAATAGCGCCAAACTCGTCATAAAACTGGGGAATTCTCCGTATATCGAGGACAACGTATTCTCGTTCGCGGGCACGAATCTGCAGGATGGCGCGACCTGGATCGCGTTCTGCCTGCCAGTGGGCACCGTTTGCACATTGTTCGACAACGCGATCAGTTCCGACCCCGCCAACCCCTATAACTTCTCTGGTGCCGGGATTTGCGTGGATCTGATCGGGAACGGCCAGATCCAGACGATCGATCTGGCGGCGTATGGCGCGAACGACATGCTATCGGGCGGCATCTGGCGGCAGGTCACGACCTCGGAGGGATGGTTCCAACTGTTCACGGATACCGGATGTTCGGGCCAATTCAATACGATTTTTCTCGATGAATGGCCGACGGGCACGGTTAATTCCCTGCAGAACTGGTATATCAACGACAAGGCGAGTTCGATCAACTGCCCATGCCTGACGCCGGTCCAGACGCTGACGCTCAGCGAAAATACCAATGGTTCGGGGAGTACGGTGACCTATGGCGCGGCCAACGCGTTCGGGAGTTTCACGCAGTCCGGGGCGTTCGACCTCACCGGCCCGGGCATGAACGACCGGGTCAGCGCGTTCAGCTGTACCGTCATACAGCCACAGCAGGCGAAGATCGCCTCGGTTTCGGCCAAAGTGCAGGGCGCCATCACGGACGGCAACACGTTCTCAACCAGCGCAACCGCTGACAATCGGGCATCGACCTCGATTCCGATCACGATGCAGTTGGCGGAAAGCCAGTCGTGCACGGTTTCGAGCACGACCACCATGGAATACTCGATGAGTGTTTCGGTCACGGCCTCGGTCGCGGTTTCGGCGGGTGTTCCGGGTGAGGATGGTGTTACCGCGACCCTGTCGACGACCCTGTCGACGGGCATTACGTCGACCACGAGCAAGAGCTTTTCGGCGACGCAAACCTTCGATCTCAGTCAGACCGTCACCTTCACGGCGCCACCCCAGAGCCACTACACGGCGGTCGCGACGGTTGCGATTGGCGAATTTCCGACCACGACGGTGACCACCACCGGAAAATTCTATTACAAGCAGAATCTCAAAGGCTCGACGTTCGACTCCACGACTGGGCTTTACGTGCTGAGCAGCCCGGTCACGGTGAATTTGGCGGGCGGCTTCGGCTCGCAGGTCTCGATCGAGGCGTCGGCCGCTCCGTTGGGGTGATTGGCACCGAGGAACGGGGCCAGGTCGAGGGCCGCATGACGGGCGGCGATCTGGTCTCGTTCCCGGGTCGGCTTGGGGGGTGGCTCCGTCCCGCGCGGGATCGCGGCGGTTGCGCCTTATCCGCGAACCCGGCCGGGGCTTTCGTGCGGCGCCGGCCGAATTGTTGGCGCGGGGCCGGCATGGGCGCGCCGGTTTCATTACGATACCGGAACGACTAGGGCGTGCGAAGAGGCGAGGCGATAGCAGGAATTTTTTCGCGAGGGGTGAACGGGCGGCGCGGGATGGGTGGCGCGGGGCGGGTGGGGCGTTTGGGATAGGGAGGACACGGCCGGGTGGCGCGTGGCGCGGATGGGCGCGCGGACGCGGGTGGGGATGGGTTTGGTGGCGCCGGATTTGGCCCCGGGCTTGGATTCGGTCCCGCGCTC